>CBDTYP010000315.1:0-3994 GCA_965364645.1 uncultured Gammaproteobacteria bacterium
CGCGACACCCGCCACCGTTGTGGAGTGGCAGACTCGGGCCTGGTGATCGACGTTGTTGGTGCCCCAGAACGCGGCGAACTTGCGGAACAGGTAAGACTGCTCATTGTTGTGCTTCGCCGAACCGAGCCAGTACACCGAATCGGGTCCCGACTGCTCGCGGATCGAGAGCAGCTGATCGCCGATCTCGTCGATGGCTTCCGCCCAGGAAACCCGCTTCCACTTACCGGCAACGAGCTTCGTCGGGTACTTCAGGCGCCGCTCGCCCATGCCGTGCTCGCGCACCGCCGCGCCCTTGGCGCAATGGGAACCGAGGTTGAAGGGTGAGTCGAAGTCCGGCTCCTGACCGGTCCACACACCGTTCTGCACCTCGGCGATAACGCCGCAGCCTACGGAGCAATGGGTACAGATGCTCCGACGCAGCTCCGTGTCGACTCCGGCCTGGGGCCAGGTCCCGGATGCTTCCGCCTTGCGCATCATGGTCGAAGGCAGAACCCCCGCCACCGCCGCGCCGCCCATGGTGAGACCGGAACGGCGCAGGAACGTGCGTCGACCTATGGCTTCACCGGGCATGCTTACGGACACGCTGGCGCCGCTGGATGCGTCCGCGTGACCATTCTTTCTAATCAACTTCATCGCTTATCTCCTTCGAGTTGAGCGAATACTCGTGTCACGAAACTGAAGGGCTACCCTCAGCCCCGCGTCGACCGGTAGTACGCCTCGATGTGCGGCGTTACCCGATAACCCTTGGAATCCTGCTCCGGGATGCGCTTGTCGTTCGACTCCGACGCGATGTCGGCGACCGCGGCGCCACCCGCCACCGCCGCGGTGGCGGCGCCACCGGCAACGGCCGCGCGTTTCAGGAACTCGCGCCGTCCATTTCCTACCTTCGGTGTCTTACTCATGTTCTACTCCTCACGCGTGATATTCATACCGGCGGCGTCCCACCGATAATTTCAAACCAGCATCGTCAGATACTTGGTTTCGAATTCTATGAACTGCTCCCCGAACTGCCCGACGGCGCGATAGAAGCGCGCGGCCTGAGCCTTCTGGAGATCCAGGAAAAATGTCTTCATCCAGGGACCCATGTGGCTCTGGAAGAAGCGCCTCTGGACCTCCACGCCGGTGCCGCCCTCGCCGATCATCATCCCCATGGTCTCGAGCAGCGCGGCCACGTGGTCCTCGGGCTCCTTCGTGTCCTCCTGGCGTTCGAAGCCGAGCTCCGCGAGATCCCTGCGCAGCACCGCAAGGGGCTGGTCCATCAGGAATCCGGTCATGTACCAGGACCCATAGGGCACCAGCTCGCCCCGGCCGATACCCACGAACAGCTCGTGGTACTCGTCGTCCAGGGCCGCGACCTCGGCGCGCTCGCCGGCGAGGCGCAGGACCTCCCAGGCGGCGGCCAGATCATCGCCGCCGCCGACCTCGGCGGGAGATATCTGTGTCAGAAGCTGGATCAGGGGCTCGGCCGGGGGCGCCGCCAGGAGCGCCCCGAGGAGTCCATAGGTATTGGCGCGCAGACGCTCGTCTTGAGGCGCCTCGCGTACCTCCTCACCCATTCCCGTTAGCGGCGTGGCGACCGCCCCTGCATTCATTCTTTATGTTGTGCCAGGTAATCGTTCGATCTCCTGAATAGCTAGCAAATCCCATGCCCGGCCCCCCGAGGGCAGAACGCCAAATAGGGCGGGATCCGACTACGACGGCGCCAGCGCCGGCCCGAGCGCCCCGGTGCCCTGGGACAAATTAACCCACCCCGGGACCGTCTGGCCCACTATGACACGTATGCTCACCCGTTCAGCTTTCGTCGTGGGCGTCCAGCAGGCCGCCCCCGTCCTTGAACATGTCCCTGACCCGGCAGTCCTCGCACATCTCCAGGCGCTTCACCGCCTCGGGCTTCTGGAACATCCAGTGACTGCTCAGCTTCTCGCGCATGCTCTCGATGACCCGGGTGGTGGCGAAGGGCTTGCCGCAGTCCACGCAGTGGAAGGGCTGGTCCTCGTTCAGCACCCGGGTGGCCCGGCTCGCGGCCGGGTCGTAGACGAAGCGCGTGCGCCGCTCGATGGCGTCCTCGGGGCAGGCACTCTCGCAGAGACCGCACTGCACACAGTTCCACTCGATGAAATTCAGCTTCGGCTCGTTGCCGCCATCGCCGAGGGCGGATGCCGGACACACGGACACGCAGGCCATGCAGAGCGTGCAGGTCTCCGCGTTCACCAGCACCTCGCCGAAGGGCGCGCCCGCGGGCAGGGGCGCCGTCGTGGCGTCGGAAGCCGTCTGCTCGAAGAGGTGATCCGCCGCGAGGCGGATGTTGGTGCGTTTCTCGTTCTGGGGCTGGAACACGGCGGGTTGCCGAACCTGCCCCGGCGTTGCCGACGGCATCGGTAGCGATTCCCCGGTGCCGTCGTACAGGCGGATCAGGTCCTCGTCATAGCCCATGCCCGCCAGCACGGCGCCGGCGAATTTCCGCTGCGCCTCGAGCTCGTTCAGGACCGATGGCGGCGTCCCGGGAAGGCACAGCATGGTGACGCCGGCGGCGCCGTAAGCCAGCGCGCTCAGCCACACATCCATGCCCGCGGCCCCGATCTCCTCGAGCTCGCAGGGCACGATGTTCTCGGGAAGAGTCTCCCCGTTCGCGGCCAGCCACTCCCGGCCGGCCTCGCCGTCGTGAAACAACAGCTGCGCATTCCCGCCGCCGGCCGCCAGATACCCGGACAGGACAGTGCGCAGGCTCGCGAGCAGATCGCCCGCCAGGGGGAATGCATAGGTGATGGCCCCGGAGGGACAGGCGGTCGCGCAGGCGCCGGCTCCCTGACAGAGGTGAGGATCGACGGCGATCTTCTCGCCGATACTGGTGATCGCGACGGTGGGGCAGGTGTCTATGCAGCGGTTGCAGCCGTTGATGCCGCTCGCGCCGTGGGCGCAGATGTCTGCGTCGTAGCGGAAATAGCGGGGCTTCTCGAACTCGCCGACGAGCCCCGGGATCTCCTCCAGCGCCTGCTCCAGGGCGTCTTCGTCGCCCGGCGCGTAGTATCCGGGCGGAAGTATCTCGCAGACGAGCTGCGCCGGCGCGCCGAGATCGAGGACGATGTCGAAGGGCTTGTGGGCCGTCAGCAAAGACGGCGCGACGTCGATGTCCTCGCCGCCGACCCGGCCCCGGACACTGAAGTTGCCGAGATACCCGGAGACTCCGGCCAGCGCCGCGCGGATCGTGCGTAGCGACGATGCCCGCCCGGGGTCGGCGGCTTCGGGTTGCGAAGCGTCGTCGTCCCGGGGAATCAGAAGGGTGCAGGTGAGCCCATCGCCGAGGCGCGCGGCCAGCGACTCGCCCGTCTCGCGATCGGCGATGATTGCGACGCTGCCCGCGGACTCGTAGGCGACGAGGGACGTGGGCGTGCGGCCGCTCCAGGTATCGGCCATGAGCGCCGCACTGCGCGCCCGGCCGTCGGCGGACGCCTCCGGCAACCGGCAGCCCAGTCGCTCCGCGAGCTCTACCGCCGAGAGCATGCCGGTGGTTACCGCGCTCACGTATCGTCGCCCCGGGGACGCAGCTTGCCGTGGCCGGTGCGCGCCTGTGCGCCGGGTTCCCGGGTCACGGCGCGGGTTTCATTCTCCCGCGCCTCCTCCTCGTCGGCGGCACCTTCCTCGGCAGAGGAATCCGCCGCGCCGGTCAGCTCCTCCGCCGTGGCTTCCTCGACGGGAGTGTCCGGCGCCGAGGCGGTATCAGCGTCCTTCGCGAGCGCCTCCTTGGCCTTCTCCGCCTCGCGCTCCATCTGCATGCGCATGTCGGAGGTGATGATGTCCCCGAGAGCCTCGAAGTTCCTGAAGTCGTCGTCGTAATCGTCGAGGCCGTCGACGATGTTGAACATCGGGCTGTGAAAGAACTTCTTCAGCGCCGCCTTCTTCACCGCCTGGGTCACTTTGGGTGAGAAAAAACCACTCATGTCGGTTTCCCCGTCGATGCTCTCGATGGGCGGCATGTCCTCGTCGCCGAGCTCCG
>CBDTYP010000316.1:0-3990 GCA_965364645.1 uncultured Gammaproteobacteria bacterium
CTCGAGGTCCATGTGCTCCAGCACATAGGGGATCCAGCCGATACCGCTCTCGCCGATCACCACGTTGAGCTCCGGGTACGCCTCGAAGACGCCGCCATAGACGAGCTCCATCACCTTGCTCGCCATGTTGAGCTGGAAGCCGGTGATGAAGACCGCGAAGGCCTGGCGGGCCTGGAGCGGCGGCATGGATTCCAGATCGGGTTTCTCACCGCCGATGGTATGAAAATGCACCGGAATCTTCGCGTCGCTCGCCGCCTGCCACAGTGGGTTCCAATGAGGATCGAAGAGCGGCTTCATCCCGAGCGTAAGTGACACCTCCAGTCCCCTGACGACGCCGCGCTCGGCGACGCGCCGCACCTCCGCGACCGCGGCCTCCATATCGTGATTGGGGATCGATGCGATGCCGGCGAATCGGTGAGGGTAGGCGCTGCAGAATTCCGCGAGCCACTCATTATAGATATGCATCATCTCCGTGGCGGCTTCCCAGTCGTTCAGCCGCTGGGCCGCACCGAGGATGCCGTAGAGCACCTCCGCCTGGATGCCGTCCAGATCCTGATCCTTGATGCGGAGATCCGGGTCGGTGAGGCGGCGGATACCGTTGCGGCCGTCCTCGTACAGGCCGGTCTCCGCCATGCGATCGGCGCGGTGGATCTCCCCCGGGACGTACTTGCGGCCCGCGGAGCCCATGCCGTTCTGCAACCCGAAGACGGCGCCATTGTTGGCGATCCAGACGGGACCGTCCTCGCCGTCGGTGACGAAAGGCATACGACCTTTCAGCGCGGCGCTCGCGTTGGACGTAAAGAGATCGGGCGGCAGCCAGATCAGATCCAGGTGACAGTCGGCCGAGATTACCTTGTATTCCATTTCTACGTCCCCGCTCTCGGCGTTAGTATGCCGTATCGAATCGCGCCATAGAAGCACGGGGGATACCATGGCCGCCAACGGAACCTACGACATCTTCGCGCTACGTTACGCGGAGCGCACGAACCGCATCCGGGCCGAGAATTTCAAGTTCTCCGACGACCACGACACGCCCATGCCCATCGATTACTACGTGTGGGTCGTGCGTAACGACGATCGCACCATCGTCGTGGATACGGGCTTCGGACCGGCGGAAGCGAAGAAGCGCGACCGGCAACTGCTGCAGACGCCCGCGCAGGCACTCGAACGGATCGGTGTCGCGCTCCCGACGGTGCGAGATGTCGTCATTACCCACCTGCACTACGATCACGCCGGCACCATGCCGGATTTCTCGAACGCGCGCTTTCACCTGCAGGGTTCGGAGATGGCGTTCGCGACGGGGCCGGCCATGCTGGATGCCGACGAACGCTGGGCGTTCTCCGCCGACCATGTCTGCGACATGGTGAGGCTGCTCTACGACGATCGCGTCGTGTTTCACGACGAGGACGCCGACATCGCTCCGGGGATCACGCTGCACCGCCTGCCGGGACACACCAACGGGCTGCAGGTGGTGCGGGTGCCTACGCGCCGCGGCATCGTCGTGCTCGCATCGGACGCCACGCACTTCTACGAGAACTTCGCCTGCCGCTCGCCGTTTCCCATCTGCTACTCCGAGGAAGACACGCTGGCGAGCTACGCGCGGCTGGAGCAACTGGCCGACAGCCAGGATCACGTCATCCCGGGTCACGATCCGATGGTCCGGGCGCTGTACCCCGCCCCCGACAGCAGCTTGGACGGTTGGGTATGCCGCCTGGACGAGCAGCCGGCGCGCAGTCTGAAGTCGTTGGGGCTGGAGCGCTAGGTCCGGGGAATCTCAAACCCGCCCCGGCGGCGGCGGAACGAAGCTCGCGGGACGGCGCTTCTTCGTCAGCAGCATCTTCGCCCGCCATTCGGACTCGGCATCCAGCGCGCGCAGGAGCTGCAGCTCGTCGCCGGACTGCACCGCGACCGGCACACCATCCCTGAAGAGGATGCGATTGCTCAGCTTTGCGCCAACGCGCTCACCGGGGAGCAGCGTCCCGGCGAGATTCACCGGATCTACAGCGGAGACCGGAACGAGATCGCCGCTGCCCTCGCTGCGACGGATCTTTCTCATCAC
Organism: uncultured Gammaproteobacteria bacterium; assembly: GCA_965364645.1. GTDB lineage: Bacteria > Pseudomonadota > Gammaproteobacteria > HK1 > HK1 > JAABYT01. The sequence continues at coordinate 2,060 of CBDTYP010000316.1, forward strand.
GCCTACCGCCTCGGGGAGCGCGAACTGCTCCCCGGCCACGCCGTCGACGAAGCGGCCGCCGCGAATATCGCCCCGGGCTTCCATGCGCCAGTACACCCGCAGAAGATCCCGCCACGGGATCATCACGGACTCCCGCTCCAGCAACTTCCGGCACACGACGCCATAGCGGCGCAACAGCACATGGGCGAGAAACTCGAAGTCCCGGGTATCGGCATCTGCGGTGTCCGACCCGGTAAGCAGGCTCCAGCGGCCCGCGGCATCGAAGGGCGACGATGACACCGGGCGCCGCCCGCGGCGCGCCGCGAAGCGCGGACGCCGGCTCTCGGGCGTGACGAGTGCCCGCAGTCCCGCGAAGCTGTCTGAGGTCACCATCCCCCAGTTGACCAGCTCCCCGAGCGCCGTCTCCACCTGGGTGCGCAGCATCCCCGTCCCCTGCACGATGTCCATGAAGAAACACGCGCCGTTCGCGCGCATCCAGTCGTGGACCCTCCCGGCGGATCCGCTCAAGCCCACGGCCGACGCGTCCGGGACCGGCGCGAGCTTCCGCCAGTGGGAGATGTTGCATCGCTCCACCAGTGCAATGGGCGTGTGGCGCACAGGGGCGTTCTTCTTCTCCCCCTGGAGCGGCGCCACCGCGAGACGCAGCCAGGCGAATCGTCCCGACGTACACAACCCGTCGAGCAGGTCCGGCGAGTAGGCGTCGAGGCGCGCCGGCAGCGCGTCCGTCTCCCACGCTCCCGCCGCCATGGCGAACCCCTCCAGCCGCTCGAGCGCGGCGGCGGCGGCTTCCTGTCCTTCGCCCCGTTCGCCGAGACCCTGCCAGTGCAGCAGGAAGCGCATGTAATCCGCCGGGCTCACCGGCTCCACCTCGCTGCGCAGCCGCTTGACGGTGTAGCGGTGGATCCGCGCCAGCAGGCGGCGCTCGCACCACTCCTCGCTCCCATCGGCTACGCCGCGGAAACGTCCCCGGACGACGAAGCCCTCCTGCTCCAACGCGAGGAGAGCCTGATCGATGGACCGCACCGATGCGCCGAGAGGCGCCCCGAGGGCGCGCGCGGTGACCGGACCGAGCCCTTCCAGGCGGCTGCGGATGACCTCCCGCAATGCGTCGGATGGATCGTCGAGTTCCTCGCGCGGCACAACGGCGGCGATGTTCGGATCCATCGCCCCGTCCGGCAGCACCAGTCTCAGCTCATGGAGACGCTCGGCGGATACCCAGAGTGGCAGGGAATCCGGGGCGATGACCTTCGTCGCGCGGCCCGCCCGGGTCAGCGCTTCCAACAGCGTGCGCCATTCCGGATCGCCGCCCGCCTCCACTTCCGTGTCGGTGAGGAAGCCGAGCACCACGAGCGCATCGTGCAGCTCCTCCGCGTCGCGCACGTCCGGCCACGCCTCCCTACAGACCCGATCGATGGCTTCCGTATCCAGGCGGCCGAGCTCCGCCGCGTCCGCGGGCTCCATGAAGCCGCGGGTCTGCACGGCCATGGCGCGGCGTTCCTCCGCCGGCGCGTCGTCGAGGAACGCATAGGGCCGCGCGTTCAGGATCTCCTGGGCAAGCGGCGAGGGCGCCGCGAGATCCCGGCCGACGATGGTCATCTCCCCGGCCTCCAGCCGCCTGAGAAGCGCCACGAGTCCGTCGATGTCCATGGTCTCGTGGATGCAATCGTGGATGGTCTGATCGACAAGGGGATGGCTCGGGATTTCGCGCTCTCCCGCGACATTCTCCTGGCAGGCCAACTGATCCGGGAAGATGACGGCGATCAGATCCTCCGCGTCGGAGCGCTGGAAGTAGGGCGGCGCGCGCCTGCCGTTGCGCATGCGCCTGACCGCCAACGCGTTCGTCGCGTTCCAGCGCCAGCGGGTGGGAAAGACGGGGGCCGCCAGCAGCGCCTGCACGAGCACGTCCTGGACGCTCCTGCTGTTCAGGTATC
>CBDTYP010000317.1:0-3986 GCA_965364645.1 uncultured Gammaproteobacteria bacterium
CCGCAATGAATCGGGTCGAAGGTGCCGCCGAGGATGCCGATTCCCGCCACTCAGTACCGGGGGTGCGCCCGCGCCATACTCATTGGCACTCGCTCACTGGCGCACGTGGCCGTCGCCGAGCACGATGAACTTCTGTGTCGTGAGTCCTTCGAGACCCACGGGCCCTCTCGCGTGCAGCTTGTTGGTGCTGATGCCGATCTCCGCGCCGAGTCCGTACTCGAAGCCGTCGGCGAAACGCGTCGACGCATTCACCATGACGGAGCTCGAATCCACTTCCCGCAGAAACCTTCCGGCGCGTCCGAGATCATCGGTGACGATGCTGTCGGTGTGCTGGGATCCGTGGTCGCGGATGTGATCCATGGCCTCGTCGATACCGTCGACCACCCGGATGGACAGGATGGGCGCGAGGTACTCGGTATCCCAGTCCTCGTCGCAGGCGGGCTTGCAGTTCCCGATCAATCGACGGGCCTCGTCGCAGCCGCGCAGCTCGACACCCGCCGCCACGTACCGCTCGGCGAGGGGCGGCAACACCTGGTCGGCGATGGCACGGGCCACCAGCAGGGTCTCCATGGTGCAGCAGGTCCCGTAGCGCTGGGTCTTCGCGTTGTAAGCGATAGCGATAGCCTTGTCGCGATCGGCACGATCGTCCACGTACACGTGGCAGATGCCGTCCAGGTGCTTGATGACCGGCACGGTCGCCTCGCGGGTGATGCGCTCGATGAGGCTCTTGCCACCCCGGGGCACGATGATGTCGACGTAGCGGTCCATGGTGATGAGTTCGCCCACCGCGTCGCGATCCGTGGTCTCCACCACCTGCACCGCCGTCGCCGGCAGGCCGACCCGGGCGAGACCCTGGTGAATGCACTCGGCGACTGCCCGGTTGGAGTGGATGGCCTCGGAGCCGCCCCGGAGGATCGTGGCATTGCCGGCCTTCAAGCACAGCCCGGCTGCATCCGCGGTCACGTTGGGGCGGGACTCGTAGATGATGCCGATGACCCCGAGGGGTACCCGCATACGTCCAACCTGGATCCCGGAGGGCCGGGTAACCAGGTTGCTGACCTCGCCGACGGGGTCGGCAAGGGCCGCGACCTCCCGCAGGCCCGCCGCCATGGCGGCGATGCGTTGATCGTTGAGCTCCAGGCGGTCCAGCAGCGCGGCGTCGAGGCCATTCTCCCGGGCCGCATCCATGTCCCGCGTGTTGGCATCCAGCAGCGCCGTCGAGCGGGACTCGATGGTCCCGGCGATGGCCTCCAGCGCGGCGTTCTTGTCGGCGGTGGTGGCCCGGGCCAGGGCCTCGGAGGCGCCCCGGGCATCCCGGCCCAGCGCCTGCATGTAGGCGGCTACGTCGTCTACGGGACGGAGGATGTCTGCGGGTCTTGCCATGTCGACGAATTATAGGGTTTTCCCGCACCGAACATCAGCCCACCCATGGCGAGCGCCAGGCGTTCCAGGGCATCCCAGGGGTTCCCTCGGGCGCCGCCCTTGGTCAGGCGGTCCGCCCGCGCGCCCTGGCGCAGGATCTCGAGCCACACGGTCGCGGGATGGCGGCGGAGCGCGCCGGACACGAGTCCGCGGCGCTTGTCCCAGACCCGGTGGGCCGCCATGGCCTGGTCGATGCCCGCGCCCGCGGAGACGTCCTCCGCCATGCGGGTGAGGGCGCGGATCTCACGGACCAGCGCCCACGCCACCAGGGGCGGCGCCACGCCTTCTTCGCGCAGTCCCCGCAGGATACGAACGGTGCGCGGGCCGTCGCCTGCGAGAGCCGCATCCACGAGATCGAAGACGTCGAAGCGCGCGCTGTCCGCCACCGCGCGCAGCACGTCCTCGAGGTCGAGGTGCGACTCCCCGTGGAGCATGTGCAGCTTGTCGATCTCCTGGGCACAGGCGAGGAGATTGCCTTCCACCCGCTCGCCGAGCGCCTCGGCGGCGGCCGCCGTCAGGGTCACGCCCCGGGCGCCTGACCGTCTCCGAATCCAGCCCCCCAACTGCCGCGCATCCACGGGCCAGGTACGGATCGCGACGCCGGCCTTCTCGAGAGATTTGTACCACTGGGTCGAGGCGCTGCCCCGGTCGAACTTGTCCAGGCTCACGAGAAGGAGGTTCGCCTCCGGGGGATCGCCGGCGTAGTCCTTGAGCGCGCGGGCGCCGGCGTCGCCGGGCTTCCCCGTGGTCAGACGCAGGTCGATGATGCGCCGATCGCCGAACAGGGAGATCGGTTTCGAACAGCGAGAGGCTGTCCGCGTAGGACTTGAGCGCGCCCCAGTCGAAACCGGACTCCGCGCTCAGCACGACACGCTCGTCGAAGCCCTGGCGTCCGGCGGCGGCGCGGATGGCATCCCGGGCCTCCTGGATCTGCAACGGCTCGTCGCCGCCGAGAACATAGATCGGCGCGAGCCCGCCTTCCAGGTGCCTTTGCAGTTGGTCGATTCTCAAGCGCATTCCCGTGGCGCCCGCGTTACTTGCCGAGGCTCGCCTCGGTAATTCGGATGATGCGTTCCGCCGCATCGCGGCGCATGTCTCTCTGCAGCTCCGCCACGTTCTGGGTGGCGCCGATGACGGCGTCGGGATCGAATACGTAGATACGCCGGACGACCACCTGCTCCGAGGGTAGGAGCATGGTCCCGTCCTTCATGCGCACCGAAAAATTCAGCGTATAGAGCAGCTCGAACTCACGAGCTTTGCCGGTGGTCGCATTCACCGCGACGACGCGCTGCTCGTAGTTCTCGTTCCGCACCTTGATGGTCGCATCTGCTTCGGTCGGTGTTTCGACTATCTTCGCACCGCCGCTGTCGAGGAAGATGGCCAGCTCGTCCTTGATCTCCAATGGCGCCTGCACGTAGATGCTGCGGAAGTCCTGGGGGAGCTCGATGCTGCCGCGGGCACGGAATCCGCAGGCGGTGAGGAGAGCCGAAGCCAGTACGAAGATCAGGGCGAGGCGCAGCGCGGATACCTGGTTCGGCCCGATGATCATACGACGATGTTCACGAGCTTTCCGGGCACGACGATGACTTTCTTGACGCCGTCGCTGACGAAGCGCGCCACGTTCTCGTTCTGAAGCGCCTGTTCTTCGATGTCGTTGGCATCAGCGCTCTGACTGACGGAGATCTCACCCCGCTTCTTCCCGTTTACCTGGACGACCAGGTCCACGGTGTCGCGGACAATCGCGTCCGGATCGAATTGCGGCCACGGGGTGTCCATCAGCTCCTCGCCGTGACCGAGGGCCTGCCACAGCGCGTTGCAGACGTGGGGCACGATGGGAGCGAGCATCAGCACGATCACTTCCAGGCACTCCTGGACGACACCGCGTCCCCGGGGCGAATCGTCCTCGAAATCGTTCAGCGCGTTGACGAGCTCCATGGTCGCCGCGATGGCGGTGTTGAACTTGTAGCGGCGACCGATATCGTCTCCGACCTTGGCGATGGTGGCGTGGGTACGGCGGCGCAGCTCGCGCTGGGCCGGATCGAGCTCTCCTGCCTCTGGTATGGCCGCCAGCCCGCCGCTCACGTGGGCGTGGGTGAGCTTCCAGAGTTTCTTCAGGAATCGGAACGCACCCTCGACCGCGGTGTCCGACCACTCCAGGGTCTGTTCCGGCGGCGAGCTGAACATCATGTACAGACGCACGGTGTCCGCGCCGTACTTCTCGATGAGGGCCTCCGGATCGACGGTGTTGCCCTTGGACTTGGACATCTTGGCGCTGTCCTTCAACACCATCCCCTGAGTCAGCAGGTTGGTGAAAGGCTCGCTGACGGAAGTCAGCCCCTCGTCCCGCATGAGGCGTTGGAAGAAGCGCGAGTAGAGCAGATGCAGGATGGCGTGCTCGATGCCGCCGATGTACTGATCCACGGGCATCCAGTAGGCGGCACGCTCGTCCAGCATGGCGGTGTCGCAGTCGCGGCTGGCGAAGCGCGCGAAGTACCAGGACGACTCGACGAAGGTATCGAAGGTGTCGGTCTCGCGCGTCGCCGCCTTGCCACAATCCGGGCAGG
>CBDTYP010000318.1:0-3973 GCA_965364645.1 uncultured Gammaproteobacteria bacterium
GCCGCGGCGCGCGCGCGCATCCGCTACGAGGAAGCGCGGGAGGCTTTGAACGAAGCCCTCTCGGTCGATCCGGACAATCAGTATGCGAAAGAGGAGATGGAGGATCTGGAGGACCCGGTCCGAACCAGTCCAGCGCTGACGTCTGAGCTCGTCAGCGAGGCGGATGAGGTGCGGCGACACGATTTCATCGCGCAAGGTTATCGACGCGGCGTACCTATGGGCGGCGATCTGACAGATGTACCCAAGGGCGGCGCACCCCGTTTCATGATTCGGGCTTTGCGCGATCCCGATGGTGCGAACCTTGATCGTGTTCAGATCATCAAGGGCTGGTTGGACGACAATGGCGAGACCCATGAACGCATCTTTGATGTTGCGGTTTCCGACGGTCGCGAGATTGGTGATGATGGAAGAGCGAAAGACCCAGTTGGTAATACCGTGGACATCCCCGCCGCGACGTACACCAATACGATTGGAGATGCCGTTATGAGTTCCTACTGGGAAGACCCAGATTTCGATCCACAGGTTCCGGCGTTTTACTATGTGCGCGTAATTGAGATTCCAACCCCACGGTGGACTACTTACGATGCCGCGTTCTTTGGCATCAAACTACCGGATACTGTTCCGGCTACCATCCAGGACCGCGCCTACACATCACCCATCTGGTATACGCCTTAGGATAGCAATGGCCGAATAAGGGGTGCGTTTGCACCTCTTATTCTAGATGGGTGTGACTGGCTCAAATAGGTCGAAGATCGCCAACCGCGAGCACGAGTTTTCGGTAGAAGCGCATACGCGCAACCCTCTTCACAGCGTCTACACGGGCGTGAAGGCGCGAGTGGGAATCGTGTAACTAGTTGATTTCATGGTGCCGGTGAGTGGACTCGAACCACCGACCTACTGATTACGAATCAGTTGCTCTGCCAACTGAGCTACACCGGCATGGTTGGGCGTGATACTGAAAGCGGCGGAAGTATACCGCTGTCGTCTACAAGTCGCTACGGATCTCGCTCACCTCCCAGGGTCTGCATGCCAGGCTCCGGGATGATGCGACCCCCTTCCAGACGCAGTACCCGGTCAGCAAATGCCAGGCTTGCCCGTCGGTGGGTAATCAGGATGACTGTCCGGTCCCGGAACGTGTCCTCGGCGAGGGCGAGGAACTCGGCCTCGCCGCCCGGATCGAACATGGAGGTGGCTTCGTCGAGGATGAGAATTGGTGGGTCCTTGAACAGGGCCCGCGCGAGAGCAATGCGCTGCTGCTGCCCGCCGGAGAGCTTGACGCCGCCCTCGCCGATCAGCGTGTCGTAGCCGTCTGGCAGCGCGGCGATGAATTCGTGGGCCCGAGCCGCCTTCGCCGCAGCCCTGATCGCCCGAAGGTCCGGATCCACCTGGCCGAAGGCGATGTTCTCGCGAATGCTGCCTCCCGACAGCAGGATGTGCTGGGGTACGAGCCCGATGCGAGCGCGCAGGCTCGACAGGGACACCGCGGAGATATCGTTGCCATCGATCAGCACGTGGCCAGACTGTGGATCGAAGAAACGCAGCAGGAGGTTCACCAGACTGCTCTTGCCGGCGCCGTTCTCGCCGACAATGGCGACGGTCTCGCCCGCGGCGATCGCGAGATCGAGACCCTCGAGCACCGCCTCTCGATCCCCGTAGCGAAAGCTCACGCCCTCGAAGGTGATGGCGCCTTCAACCGGCGATAACGGGCGGGTGCCGGAATTGAACGGTTCGGGCTGGACGCGAAGGACCTCGTCAAGGCGCTCCATGGCCGCGCGGGCGTGCTGGGTCTTGCCCCAAGTCGCGGCGAGCCCGCTCATGGGCCGCACCAGCAACAATCCGTACATGAGAAAGCTCACGAGCGCCGCGGGCGAGAGCTCGCCGCTGCCCATCCAGAGCAGGACGATAACGCCGGTCGCGGCCAGGAAGCTGGTTAGAGGATCGAGGGTGCTCAGGATTAGATGCAAGCGATTACTCAAGCCCCGCACCCGGCGGCTCTGTGCCCGGTAACGACCGGACACCTCGCGTTCGCGGGTGAATGCCTTCACGATCGGCAGCAGTCTGAGATTCTCTTCCGCAAGGGAGACGGTGGCCGCGTGGGCTTCGCCGAGCTCTTTCGACAGCGGCCGGATACGCCTGCCGAGCAGCATCATGACGACCACGAACAAGGGCACGAGCAAGCCGGCGAGACCGGCGAGAAACCAGTCGATCCGCAGCATCATTATCCACGCGCCGAAGAGTGTCAGCACCATGGGCATGATGGAGACCAGCGTGCCCGTGACGAAGCCGCTCAGTATGTCCACGTCCCGAGTGAGTTTGCTGATGACGTCGCCGCGTCGACGGTCGTGGTGGAACGCAAGCGGCAGCGACTGCAGATGATCGAATACCCGGATCCGAAGCACCGATGCGATGTGCTCGCCGGTGCGTCCCAAGACATAGGCACCCGCCGCGCTCAGCAGCGCCTGCGTGGCGAATGCGGCGATCAGCACCAGGAAGATCGGCGAGATGGACGAAAATGTCCCACCGCCGTCTCCGAGGAGACTCAGCGTGAGCTCGCCGGCGAGCCACGGAACGGTCAGGGCGACGATGCTCTGTCCCAGCATGAGACCGGCCGCGAGCACTAGAGACCAACGATACGGCAACGCGTCGGCGATCAGACCGTGGAACTCGGACCCGGGCGTTTTCACCCTGGACGCGAGTCCATAGGCGGGATAGGTCTGTTCTGCGCCGATCATGAGTTGAGAATCCGCTTCCAGGCTCCGTGGTTACCCTGTGCAGATACAGCATAGGCAACCCGGCGCGCTCCGTGACGCAATACTTATAGAACATGAGCGCCAGGGGCGGAAATAGGAGCTCGTCCGGCCGGATCGCGGGCGCCCACCAGCCCAGCGGCGACCCGGCGATCATCATCGAATTATGGCTCGATCACGAAAAGAACCATTATATCAATGTGTTATGTGCGCAGCGTCGACTCCGATCCTCTCTGGAAGAGTGCCGTGGAGTCTTCTGCGCGACGCCCGGTTTCGTGAGGGATGCACAGTTTTGAGGAAATGCCCCTGCTATGTTGCTACGGCGAGCAATGACAGGACGCGGGTCCGTGAGTTCTGAGCCCCCACCCTCCCCCGCACTGCTCGAGGAACACGGACATACGACGTCGATTTGAATCATCATGTTCCTGCAGGCTAAAGTCTTAGACCATGAGTGCTTCGCAAAGCGGAATCAGCATTTCGTCGTGCGTCGTTCCCATCTTCTGGCGCGTGCGGCCAGCCACCTCGAAGAACAACGCTTGAGCATGGATGTCTCCCCCGGCGACGTGTATCGATACCGTGACGACCTCGTAACCCGCGAGATAGTCGGCGAGACGATCGTCGTCCCCATCACCGGCGAGCTGGCCGACCTTCAGCAGGTGTACTCATTAAATACGACCGGCGCCTTCGTATGGGGGCGACTCGACGGCACCACCTCTCTGGAAGTCATCCACCAGGCGCTGACCAGGCAATTCAAGGTCGGCAAGAAGGCTGCGTGGGCGGATTTGGTGGAGCTCGTCACGGATCTCGCCCAGGCAGGCCTCATCGAGAGGGCCCGGTGACGATGTCCGCCTGTGTGCACGATCGACGAGACGATCGCGACTATTTCGCTGACTTCACGCGCCGCGCGATGGCGGCGCGCGTTCCTCTGGACGGCAGCATCGAGCTCACCCATCGCTGCAACCTGCGCTGCGTGCACTGCTACCTGGGCGACCAGGATGCCATTCGCGGGCATCGTTCCGATGAGATGTCCACACAAGAGGTCATGTCGCTCATCGACGAGGTGGTGGCGGCGGGAGCGCTCAATCTCACCTTCACGGGCGGCGACCCCATGATGCGCCGGGACTTCGCCGAACTCTATGTCTATGCGGTGAAGAAGGGGCTGCTGTTAACCATCTTCTGTGACGGAGTGTTGATCAGCGAGCGCATAGTGGACGTGTTCAAGAAGT
>CBDTYP010000319.1:0-3954 GCA_965364645.1 uncultured Gammaproteobacteria bacterium
CGTGTCACAGCGAGGCCTGAATGGGCGCACTCCTGGCGATTTCTGCCACCGCGGACTCCGGCGAGATGGTATACCGCGAGGGGTGAGGGGGAAAGCGCCGCTTTGGCGCGCGAGAACGCTATTTGACCATCGCCTTCAGGGCCAGTCGGACGATGTCCTCGCAGGCGAGGTCCGCGCCGTCGATGGCGGCCACCCGGCGACTCGCCTCCGGCGCCTTGAGGCCCAGCGAGATCAGCGCACTGACCGCCTCTGCCGCCGGATCCGCCGGCACGTCCGGGAGGCTGCCGCCCGTGCTCGGACCCGTGGGCCCGGCCGCGGGCAGTGGTCCCAGGCGATCGCGCATATCGATGACCAGTCGATCCGCCGTCTTCTTGCCGATCCCCGGCAGTCGCGCGAGGCTCGTCGTGTCCTCGTCGAGGATGCAGCGCGTGAGCGTGGCGGTGTCCATCCCCGAGAGTATCGCGAGCGCCACCTTGGCCCCCACGCCGTTCACTTTGAGCAGTTGCCGAAATACGTCCCGCTCGTTGCGATCGGCGAAACCGAACAGCTGGTGGGCGTCGTCGCGCACCACCTGGTGGGCGAACAGCCCGATCTCGGCGCCGGTCTTCGGCAGGGCGGAGAAAGTCGTCATGGAGGCCTGCAGCTCGTAGCCGACGCCGCCGACGTCCACCAGCAGCCACGGCGGCTGCTTCTCACGCAGCACGCCTTGCAGCCAGGCGATCACGAATTGCTCTCGGCGCGGGCGGCCGACGATCGAATGTGCGCCATGGTCTGGCTGGTATGTCCGTGGCAGATGGCGACCGCGAGGGCGTCCGCGGCATCGCTCGCCGGAAGATCGCGCAGGCACAGAAGCATCTTGATCATGTGTTGAACCTGATCCTTCGCCGCGTGGCCGCGACCGGTGACCGCCTGCTTCACCTCGTTGGGCGAGTACTCGTAGAGCGGTAGCCCCCGGGTGACTCCCGCCATCAACGCCGCGCCCCGGGCCTGGCCGAGCTTGAGCGCCGATGCCGCGTTACGCGCGAAGAAGACTTGCTCGACGGCGACCTCCGCCGGTCCCTCGCTGTCCACGATCTCGGTAATGCCGTCGAAGATGGCGCGCAGACGCACGGTCAGGTCGCGCCCCGTCACGTGAATGCAGCCGCTCGCCACATGCCGGGCATGGTTCTGATGGAAGTCGATGATCCCGTATCCCGTGATTCGGGAACCGGGGTCGATGCCGAGAATGCGCACGGGCTCGCGTCGTCCCGTCATGGGGTGCGCCGCATCGCTTCAGCCGATCTCCGCGAGGATCTCATCGGAGATTTCCGCATTGGAGTAAACCTGCTGGACGTCGTCATGGTCTTCGAGCATCTCCAATAGCTTGATCATTGTCTGCGCGTCGTCCGCTGACAGGCTCACACTGGTCGACGCGCGCATGGTGACCTCGGCCTGATCCGGCGCAAGCTCCATCGCCACCATGGCATCGCGCACCTCGGGAAAGCTGTCGGGGGCCGTGAGCACGTCGATGCTGCCGTCGTCATTGTTGACGATGTCGTCGGCGCCGGCCTCGAGGGCAGCTTCCATGACACGATCCTCGTCGCTCCCCGACGGGTAGCTGATCTGTCCGAGCTTGGTGAAAAGATAGGAGACCGATCCGTCCGTGCCGAGGTTGCCGCCGAATTTCGTGAAAGCGTGGCGCACGTCTGCCACGGTGCGATTGCGGTTGTCGGTCATGCAATCCACCATGACCGCGACGCCTCCGGGGCCGTAACCCTCGTAGCGGACCTCTTCGATGTTCTCAGTGTTCTGATCGCCCGACGCGCGCTTTACGGCGCGTTCGATCGTGTCCTTGGGGACGTTTCCGGAGAGCGCCTTGTCCATCGCGAGGCGCAGGCGGGAATTCGCGGCAGGATCGCCGCCACCCAGACGCGCGGCAATGCTGACTTCCCGGATGAGCTTCGTGAACAGCTTTCCGCGTTTCGCATCCTGGGCCCCCTTGCGGTGCTGGATGTTAGCCCACTTGCTGTGCCCGGCCATGTCGTCGCTCGTTCGAGGTGTGTCGTGAATTCTAGCATGGGAGTAAGATACGAGGGTCGAGTCGCTCTTACAGTGCCCTGCCTAGTCGGGGAAGTATCCTGTCTTCAAATACGCGCACGAGTAGTCCCCGACGCTGCGCGACAGCAGCATGCTCGAGTGGCTCACCGGTAGCACCGCGCGCGGATAGTCCGGCCCGAGGTCCGTTTCGGCCTGTGCCACGGTGCCGTCGTTGGGCTTCGCCAATCCCGGAACCAGGCGGCCGAGGCCGACGGGCTTGTCGCCGGCGATCGTCGCGACTTCCCTGCCCTTCGGCCACGCTGCCACGTCGCCATCGAGACCGTGCTCGAGGCTGTGGCCCACCATCCAGGCCGTGGCGGGACTGGAGCCGAGACGCTTCGCCACGTGACATCCGAGATGGGGCGTGCCGAGGGTCAGTACCCGGCCCGGCTTATCCCAGGAGGATCGCAGCAGCATCGTGCGCACCACCAGCCCGCCGAGGCTGTGACACACGAAGTGGACCACCGGCGTATCGACGGATCCCAGGAATCGCGTGAGACGGTCGGCGCATTCGGGCACACCCTTGCGCAGGGATGGATAGGAGAAGGTCTGGCAGCGGAACCCGCACTTGCCGAGCATGTGCCTCAGCGGCACCATGACGAGGCCGTGCATGTACAGGCCATGCACCAGGACCACGGTCGCGTTTTCCGTGTCGTGGTCGTCTACCAATTCCGGCAACGGTGAATCGTGCTTGACACCATGGATTGGCGACGGTAATTGCTTAGCAGAGTACAGTCAACGAGAGTCAGAAGACCATGGCCGAACGGCGCGTGTTGAGAATGGGGAATCCGGAGCTTCGACGGATCTCCGAACCGGTGTCACGTTTCGACGATTCCCTCGCGGAGCTCATCCAGGACATGTGGGACACGATGGCGGCCCGCGGGGGCGTGGGCATCGCGGCACCGCAGATCGGTGTACCGCTACGGGTCGTCGTGTTCGAGGTGGCGAACAGCGAGCGCTATCCCGATGCTCCGCCGGTGCCGCGCACGGTCCTCATCAACCCCGAGATCGCGTTCAGCGATGAGGATGTGAGCGAGGACTGGGAGGGGTGTCTCAGCGTTCCTGGGCTGCGCGGCGTCGTCCCGCGCCGCCGCCGGCTCCGCTACCGCGGCGTCGACGCGGGAGGGCATCCGTTTGAACGCGAGGCGGAAGAGTTTCATGCCCGGGTGGTGCAGCACGAGTGTGATCACCTGGACGGGATCCTCTATCCTCAGCGCATGACAGATCTCTCGACCCTGGCTTTCGAGGACGAGCTGGGTCTCGCGAGGCGCATCCCCGAGGTCAGCGCCGAAGCGTAGCGGACACCGCGCGGAGACACGGCCCGTACAGCATTCATGAACGAACCTTTCTACGAAACTTCGAGAGCTGCCGAGCGCGCCTTCTACGCCGCCTTTCGGCAGGCAAACCTCGAGGAGATGATGCGGGTCTGGGCGGACGACGACGGCATCATGTGCATCCACCCCATGGGTCCCCGTCTCGACGGACGCGCGGCGGTGAAGCAGAGCTGGGAGCATATCTTCTCCGGCGGCTCGGCCATGCGTTTCGAGCTGAGCGAGGTATCCTGCACCCAGAGCGGCGATCTGGCCGTGCACTGCGTCTACGAGAATATCCGGCACGGCCCACGGCTCGCCGAGCGCTCGCTGGTGCTGGCCACCAACGTCTACCGAGCCTTCGACGGCGGGTGGCGCCTGATCGTGCACCACGCGTCACCCGGCATGTCGATGCCGAGCGGCGGGGAGGAGCCGCAGTCGACGCTGCATTGAGTGGCGAAATCCACTAAAGGATTGCCCCTTTCCCTGTAGGAGCGAGCTTGCTCGCGAATGCGGCATGATTCGCAGAACGCGGCTCGCTCCTACAGGGGAAAATCGCAAACCCTGT
>CBDTYP010000320.1:0-3916 GCA_965364645.1 uncultured Gammaproteobacteria bacterium
TGCCAGGGCCCCGCCCGGCGGACCCCCGGAAGGCGCAAAGATTTGAATGGAGTCGCACTTTCCCTGCGCCGCAGTGAATTTTTCCCGACATTGTCCGATAACTAGCTGTGTGGGCTCCGTCCGGGGGCCGGTTTAGGAATCTATCGAATGGCCATATCCAGTGAGCGCACCCAGGCTCAGGGTACAGACGCTCCTTGCGCGCCGGCGTCCGCGGACGACTTCAGCGGCGTGTCCGGCGACGACCGGCGCCAGCACATCCGCCATTCGCTTCAGCTGAACGCCACCGTCGGGTTTCCGGGTGGCCCCAGCCGTCCCTGTCAGATCCAGGATTTCTGTCCCGGCGGGCTGTTCCTCGCCGTCGAGGGCGCCAACGGCGCCGGCATCGTGGTCGGTGACAAGCCCCTGGAGCGATTCGACGACCTGGTCGTCGGCTTCGTGGCAAATGTGAACGGCACCGAGTCGGTGTTCGAGGTCTCGGTGGCGGCGGCGAGGATCGTCGAAGGCGGCGTGGGCGTCTCCTTCGAAGGCCGGAACGGAAAGGCGATTCACGCGCTCAATCACCTGCTGACGATGTCGGTGCAGAATAAGGTGCAGGGGAATGCGCGAGCGGCGGTGACTGACGGGACCGCGGGTGACGTGGCCGGTGTGGCCGGCGCGAGCAGTATCCTCGCGGCCTATCGGGGACGCGTCGGCGCGTTCCTCGAATCGAATCTGGCCGTGCTGTTCGAGCATGCGAGAGATACGCTCTTCACGTCGGCCCGGGAGACCCGGGAGAAGGAGGAGCAGAATGCATTCTTCGCCGCGATCCAGGAGATAGAAGGGCTGCAGGAGCCGGTGCAGACGGCATTCATCGAGTCCGTCCAGGAGCAGCTGCAGCAACCCGGATCTCGTACGGCGGCCGCCGACGCGGTGGTATCCGATACAGGAACGCTCGATGTGGCCCTGGTCGATACCGGCACGTTCGACGACTGGATCATCATGAAAGACATCGTCGCAAGGGCAACGCCGATATATGGCGAAAGGCAGCTGGTCATCGCCAAGCGCCTTACCAAGCTTCTGAACACGACCATAGATGATGACAATAATCCTGTCGGGTTGACGGCCCTGGGACTCAGCTTCCACGATGCCATCCAGAACCTCGGCGCCAGTCATGCTTCGCGGCAGGCGATCCTGCGCAGCTTCGACGAAACCATCGTCTCCGGGCTCGGCACGCTCTACGATGATCTCGGGGACATTCTCTCGAATCGTGAAGTGAGCTCCGACGTCGAGCGTACGGCGAGCGATCGCCCGGTCGAAGCGAAACAGGACAAGGTCGCCGGCGACGCGCCCGCAGCCCCGGCCCCGCAGGTCCCGGAGTCGGCGCCAGTCGAGGCGACATACTCGAAACCGGAGAGCACTCTCGGCATCGACCCCGCGTCGATAACACCACCGCCCGTGGTCGTGGGCAATCTGCTGCATACTGCCCGCAGCCTGCTCATTCTCGAACGCCAGGCGAAGGTGAGCGACAATCTGCCTGCCGCACTAACCGATATGGCCGGCGCGCAGCCGCTGCCGCCTCCGGCGATGGGATCGAAGTCCCTGGACCAGGTCATCGACGCGCTATCCATCCTGCAACGCTCGCCGAAGTTCACCGCCGACGATCAGAAGGGGCCGCTGGCCCTGAAAGAGAGACTGATGACGACCTGGCAGGCGGCCGGGCTCAGGATCGCGGACGGTGAGGGAGACGCGGTCGAGGTCATCTCGAACCTGCTCGACGCCATACTCGATGACCCGCTCGTCACTCCCCGCGTGAAGTCCTGCGTGCGCCGGCTCGCCATAGCGTTGGTGAAGGTCGCGCTGCAGGATCGCGAGCTGTTCAACGACGAGAGCCATCCGGCGCGACAGCTCATCAATCAGCTGGGCCGGGTGGAGCTGTCCGACGACGGCAGCGTCATCGCAAACGGCGCCTGGCAAACGACAATCGATCCGCTCGTGGATCGCATCGTGCACTCCTACGAGCGGGACACTATCGTGTTCACCCAGGTGCTGGTCGAGTTGCAGAATATCGTCGAGCGCCAGGAGCAGCACCTCGCCGACAACGTCGCGCGGATCGTGCAGGAGCGCAACCAGCAGCAGGCAATGATGGACGCGCGTCGGGCAGAGGGCCAGCCCGGCGGCGAAGGCACGGCGTCGAGCGACGGCGACGTTCCGACGGAGTGGATGCGCTGGCTCAGCCGTGTCGAGCTGCTGCAGGCCGGCGACGACGTGTTCCTGGACAAGAACGGTGATCGACCGGAGAAGCTCCACCTGGTGTGGGTAAACAACGATCGCGACAGCTATCTGTTTGCGAGTCAGTGCGGAAACAAGACGTCCACGCTTACCCGCCAGGAGCTCGCCATGCATTTCAGGCGCGGCGCCGCCCGCGTCCTCGACGCGTCGGATCTGCCCGTGGTCGATCGGGGGATTTATCGACTGCTCAACGTCCTGCACGCGAGGCTCGCGAAGAAGGCGAGCCATGACGGCGTTACCGGGATGCTCAACCGAAAGGCATTCGAGACCGCGCTCGGCAACACCATGTCCGAGGCGGTTCGGATGAGCACGAGCCACGTCCTGTGCGTTCTGGAGATCGACGAGTTTCGCACCATCGTCGAGAAATGCGGGCGCAAGGCCGGCAAGGGGCTGCTCAGGAAGCTCGCGCGGGTGCTCGACAAGCACGTGGGCTCGAAGGGCACGATCGGGCGCCTCACGAAGGGTCGCTTCGCCATGTTGCTGAACAATTGCGAGCTGGATGAAGGCCGCCGAATCGCCGATCGTCAGCGCAGGTCCATGGAGAAATCCCGCTGCATGTGGCAGGGCGAGGACTTCGTCCTCACCGTCAGCATCGGCATGGTCCCCCTGGACGGGAACAGTCGAGCGACTGTCGGTGAGCTCATCGAATCCGCATCCAAGGCTTTCGAGAGGGCCCACAAGGCCGGCGGCAACCTCATCGAGGAGAGCAAGGGCGACGCGCCGATCCAGGTCAGCGCCGATACCACCGTCTTACAGATGCTGGCTGAGGATCGGCTGCAGCTTCGTTGTCAGCGGATCGCGCCCATCGGGGATGATCCGTCGGTACGGCCTCACTTCGAGCTGCTCCTCGGGGTCAAGGACGCCAGCGGCGCCGTCGCCATGCCGAGAGATTTCATCCAGTCGGCCGAGCGCAACAACGAGATGCACGAGGTCGACATGTGGGTCATCCGCAACGCGCTCGCCTGGATGGCAAAGCATCGCTCGAAGGTCGATGCCGTGGGTGGCTACTCGATCAACCTGTCGGGACTCACGCTCGGCGACGACAGCCTGCTTCGCTACGTGCTGGAGCGATTGACCGAGAGCCAGGTGCCGCCGGCGAAGGTCATCTTCGAGGTCACGGAGAGCGCCGCCATCGATACGCTTTCCGTCGCGGTGAACTTCATCAACACGCTCAAGGAATACGGCTGCCGTTTCGCGCTGGATGATTTTGGCACCGGCGACGCCTCGTTCGCGTACCTCAAGACTCTACCGATCGATTTCGTGAAGATCGACGGCTCCATCGTAGTAGACATCGTCGACAACCCGAAGGACCTCGCGTTGGTGAAGTCCATCAACGAGATCGGTCACTTTCTCGGCAAGAAGACCGTGGCGGAATTCGTCGAGAACGACGATGTCCTGGCACGCCTGCGTCAGTTGGGTGTGGATTACGCCCAGGGCTACGGAATAGAGGCGCCGTTCGTCTTGTCCTGAGATTCCGCCGACGTCAAACCTCCCCGATCCCCACGAAAAACGGTGATGCTATGATGCGTCCTCGCTGACCATCGGTCATCGTGGGTCATGTTCACCGCACTCATCTACGTTCAGCATCTGCTTGGGATCGGGCATCTCGTGCGCGCGGGCGCTCTTGCGCGGGGGCTCGAGGCGGCGG
>CBDTYP010000321.1:0-3908 GCA_965364645.1 uncultured Gammaproteobacteria bacterium
CGATACCGATGCCCACCGCGCGGCTTGGATGGCAGAGCACGGCTGCGCTCGCCAAGCCCTCGGCGTCCTGGATGCCATCGGCGAGGACGAGCTCTAGCGGCGAATCGCGCTCAGCCCCCGGCGGTCAGCTCGTTCAACAGTTCGATCGTCAGGATATTCGCCTGACCACGGGTTTCCAGATCGGTGGTCACTTCACGCTTCACCATCTCTCCGGTACGGACATCGATCATGTAGGCCACGACGAATTTCTCGGTGGCCGAGCGCTTGATGAAGTACATGAACACGACGTCGGCGCCGAGCTCGCGACCGATCGCGAGTACCTCGGTCTTGTTCGGCGTCTTGTCGAGCATCGATCCCTCCCAGTATCGGTCGGGATCCGTCACCGGGTCATTCCCGTTACCGTCGTGGTCGTACACGTAGATGAGCCGATATGCCGAGTAGCTTCCGATGGAGTACCTGATGCCTCGTTCGTAGCTATTGAAGACCGAGTAGAGGTTCCCTTTCCCCCACCGGTGCCAGCCGCTGAATGGCAGCACCGCGATCTTCAGCGGCCCGTCGGCGGCCGATCGAGGCTCGTTCTTCTCCGCGTCCCGTTCCAGGGCCGACAGCCGAATCTGCGCGAGGCTCGTGAAGGTGCCCTGGGGATATTGCTGCAGATAGGCGCGGTAGTCGTCGGGGTCCTCGCTGTTGTTGATGGTCTCCCAGAACAGCGCTTCGTGGTCGCTGACCATCGTGGCGGCGGGCGCCGCCGCCGCGACCCGCGTCGGCTCGCCCTGGCGGTTGAACACGAAGTCGCCGGTGAGCGAAGAGGACTCCCAGGGCACCTGCGCTCCGCCGGTCCGGTTGGTGACCGCGACCCGCACACGTTTGAACACTTCTTCTGCTTTCAGGTTCGGCACCGCGAGCGCGGCCAGGAGCTCCGAGGTGTAAAGTCCATTGATCCCATCCCCGTCGGCGGCAACGGAGCCCGGCGACGTCGCGTAGGCGACAAGCGTGCCCCTCGCCGCGTCGATGGCGGCGAGTCCCCTGGAGCCACCGCGGAACCGCCGCTCGAAGGGGTTGTTGCGGCAGGCATCCAGGATCACGATGTTGATGCGGTTGCCGGCGAAGGCCATCTCCTCCAGCACCACCTGAACGTCCACGGACTCGAACCTGAGCGCACGCTCGCTCGCCACCTTGGCGTCCACCGGCAACAGGTGGTTGCGGCCTCTCGACTGGATGCCGTGGCCCGCGTAGTAGAAGAGGCCGGTGGTCTCACCCTGCAGCTTCGATGCGAACTTCAGGATGGATCGCTGCATGGCATCCCGGTCGGCGTTCTCGGCCGTGATGACCTCGAAGCCGAGCGCGGCGAGGCGCGCACTCATGGAGCGGGCGTCGTTGACGGCGTTGCGAAGCGGCGCGTCCTTGTAAGCGCCGTTGCCGATGACCAGGGCCACACGGGATGCATCGCGTTCCTGGGCCAGTGCGGTCGTGGCCAGGAGGCTGGCGAGCAGGATGCCCGTGAAGCTCAGGGCATGCGGCATGGTACGAAGCCTCCGGTTGATGTTCCTGAACATTGCCTGACGCGACTGGCCAACGGGATCAACCACCGATGATCAGCTCTCTCACCATTTCCTGAGTCAGTATCTTCGCCTGCCCGCGTTTCTCCTTTCCGGTGATGTCGCGCTTCAACATCTTTCCCGTGTGGACGTCGAGCGCATAGCCGGTCACTTTGATCTGACTCTCGTCCCGCTCGAAAAAGTATGTGAAGACGACGTCGGCGCCGAGCTGCCGGCCGGCCGCGAGCATTTCTTCCCGATTCGGCGACTTGTCGCGCGCCGGCCCTTCCCAGTAGCGCTTCGCGGTGCCCACCCGTGGGTCGTTGCCACCGTCCTGGTCGTATACGTACACGAGCTCGAGCCGCGGGACGTTCTTGATGACGTGGCTGACGCCCCGCTCCATGTTGTTCAGGGCCATGGGGAGTTTCCCCCCTATGTGCCAGCCGTCGAAGGGCAGCAGCGCCACCTTGAGCGGTCCGTCGCCGGCCCCGCGGGATTCCTCTCCCCCGGTGCTCGACTCCAGCGCCGGTATGCGGATCCGGGCGAGGCCCGCGAAGGTGCCCGCGGGGTACTGATGGAGATAGGCGCGGAAATCGTCGGGGTTGTCGCTGTTCTTGATGGTCTCCCAGAAGAGCGCCTCGTGGTCGCTGCCGGTCGCGGCGGTCGGCGCCGCCGCAGCGACCCGGATCTGCTCACCGCGGCGATTGAATACGAAGTCGCCCGTCAGCGAGGACGACTCCCAGGGGACCTGGGCGCCGCCGCTTCGATCGCTCACCGCGACCCGTACGCGCTTGAATACCTCCTCGGCCTTGAGGTCGGGCACCGCGAGGGCGGCGAGGAGCTCGGCGGTGTACAGCCCGTTGTACCCGTCGCCGTCGGCGGCGACCGATCCGGGCGATGTTGCATAGGCGATCAGGGTCCCCCTGGCCGCGTCGATGGCGGCGAGGCCCCGGGATCCGCCACGGAATCGCCGTTCGAAGGGATTGTTCCGGCACGCGTCGAGTATGACGAGATTGACACGATTGCCGGCAAAGGCCATCTCCTCGAGGATCGCCTGCACATTCACGGCCTCGAACTTGAGGGCGCGTTCGCTGGCCACCTCGGCGTCTACGGGCAGGAGGTAGTTGCGCCCGCGGGATTGAACACCGTGGCCGGCGTAGTAGAAGAGACCCGTGCTGTCGTCATCGAGCATTGCGGCGAAGTCGAGAATGGACTTCTGCATGGCGTCCCGTCCCGCATTCTCCGCCGTGATGACCTGGAAACCGAGCTTCGCCAGGCGGTCGCTCATGGAGCGGGCGTCGTTGACGGCGTTGCGAAGCGGCGCGCCGGGATAGTCACCATTGCCGATGACCAACGCCACCCTGTCCGCCCCGCGCGCCTGGGCCGGCACGGTGGCGGCCAGAACGAGCGCGAGCAGAATATTCGTGAGGGCCGAGGTACGCGGCACGGCGGTGGTCTCCGGCTGCATCCGCTCTGCGAGCAGATTGGTACCTACTTTAGCAAGACAGCTCCCCGGGAT
The DNA here is from genome assembly GCA_965364645.1 of uncultured Gammaproteobacteria bacterium. GTDB lineage: Bacteria > Pseudomonadota > Gammaproteobacteria > HK1 > HK1 > JAABYT01. The sequence goes on from CBDTYP010000321.1 coordinate 3,058, forward strand.
GGGTGTGAATTGACACGATCGCCCGTCGATTCTCCGGTTGCCGCGGCGCCCGGCAGGCGCCGCCGGCCGCCTCAGGCCGCCTCAGGCGGCCTCGTTCAGAATCTCGTCCCGGGCGTCGTCCCGGTAGCTCGACAAAGCGCCGCGGGCCCATCGGCGGATGGCCGCCGCCAGTTCTCCAATAGCTCGCGCCTGCTCGCTGCGGGCGGCACGGGGACCCGTGGTCCAGGCCAGGCTGGTGACTTTCTGCAGGTGACGATCGTTCGCCGCTTTCATACTTCTCTCCTTGGCTTCCCCGGCAACGGCCGGGGAGGGGGTTTTCATGGAGAGCAATCATAGTTGTGCGTGACCTGCACATAAATAGGTTATATAGTGAAATACTTGTGCGAAAAAGGAACAGATAAGTGTGATGGAGTCCCTTGCCCCCATGCGGCTTTTCGTCGCCACGGTGCGCGGCGGCAGCTTCTCCGAGGCGGCCCGGCAGCTCGGCTGCACGCCCTCGGCGGTGTCCCGGCAGGTGGGGGCGCTGGAGGCCGATCTCGGCGTGCGCCTCTTCACCCGGACCACCCGCCGGCTCAACCTGACCGAGGCCGGCACGACGCTCTTCGAGCAGTCCGAGCGCATCCTCGGCGAGATCGACGACATGCGCGAGTCGGTCCGCGCGGTGGATTCCCGTCCCCGGGGCCTGCTCAGCGTCACCGCGCCCATCGTCTATGGCCGCCTCCACCTCGCGCCCCTGGTGCCGGCGTTCATCGACCGTTACCCGGAGGTGCACCTGAACCTCGTGCTGAGCGACTCCGTCGTCGATCTCCTGGAGAACGACATCGACGCGGCGGTGCGCATCGCGGCGTTGC
>CBDTYP010000322.1:0-3907 GCA_965364645.1 uncultured Gammaproteobacteria bacterium
TGGATCGGAGGCGGAGACGGAAGCATCATCCTCCGGAGAGGACCCGCGTTCGCGCAATTGAAGGAGTCAGACCCGGACGCGACCAACGGAGTCTTCTCGCTGCACGAGGACCGGAGCGGTCGCCTGTGGGTTCTCAGTGAGCTGGACGGCATTCTCCGCTACTCCGGTCTCGACGACCGATTGAAGGCCTTAGCGCTTCCACCGCCGCTTGAAGGGGTCTCCATCCCCACGCCGGTGGTGGTGCGGCAGTCGTTCTTCGAGGACCGGGACGGCACCCTGTGGTTCGCCAGTCAGGGAAATGGTGTGTACGTCATCCGGGAGGACTCGCTCCGCATCCTGTCCACCGCGGATGGTCTCAACGACGATTTCGTGCAGACCCTCACCGGTGATGACGACGGGACCATCTGGATCGCGAGCTCTCGCGGATTGAATCGCATGCGCGGCGGACGTGTCGAGAATCTCACCGACGCCCTGGGGCTTCATGGCACGCCGATCACCTCCCTCCTCGTCGATCGGGCGGGCTCTCTCTGGGTCGGTGAGCGGGCGCTGTATCGTCACAGCGACCGCGGAACGGAACACATCGAACCCTTCGATTTCTTGCCCGATCCGGTTTTCTTTCAGGACATGGAACGCAGCCTGTGGGTCGGTTCCGTCTCGGGCCCACTGGCTCGCTTCAGAGACGCGGCCATGACGACCGTCAGCAAGAAGGAGGGCCTTTCGTCAGATCGGATCCACTCGGTTCATGAGGATCGGGCGGGCAACCTGTGGGTCGGGACGTACGATGGGGGCTTGAACCGGATCGCCGGCGACGGGATCACCGATTTCACGGAGGTCGATGGACTCCCGTCCAATCGCGTTTGGTCGATCCAGGAAGCGAGCGGTCGGGACGGTCGGATGTGGCTCGGAACCGCGGGTGGATTGGTTCGATACGAAAACGGGTCCTTCGAGGTGTTCACCACGGCCGACGGTCTTTCGTCGAACTGGATCCGCGTCGTCTACGAGGATCCCGATGAACCGGGGACGCTCTGGATCGGCACGATCGACGCCGGGCTGAATCGTTGGAGAAGCGGAGCGGTCTCCAGCTGGACGCCGGAGGAGGGGCTGACCGGGAACAACATCCGCTGGATTCTCCGGGACCGAGCGGGCGGGCTCTGGATCGGGTCGGAGAACGGGGTCAACCTTCTTCGCGACGGCGAGCTGACGACCGTCCAGACCCCCAATACCCGCACCCGCTGCGCCTACGGGGACGCGGAGGGCACGATCTGGATCGGGACGGCCGGCGGCGGGCTGCTCCGTTACAGGGGCGGACAATTCACCTCGTACACCACGAAGGAAGGCCTGCCGAGCAACGACGTCTGGGCGATCCAGGAAGACGATGACGGTCATCTATGGCTGAGTGGTCCGGAAGGCATCGTCAGGATCGACAAATCGACTTTCGACCGCCACGATGAGGGCGACCGGGACGCCATCAAGGCGGACTCGTTCGGTTTGAAGGACGGCCTCAAGGGCGGCGCGACGGCAGGCGGATTTCCCGGGAGCTGGAAAGGCTCCGATGGAAGGCTTTGGTTCACTACGACGAAAGGCGTCGTCGCGGTCGCACCGGATTCCATCGTGCGCTTCCCGGTTCCGGCGGCGGTCGTCGAGTCGATCTCGTTGGAAGGCGAGACCGTCGCATCCGCCGGCTCGATCGTGATTCCTCCGGGTACCCGACAAGTCGCGATCCGCTACACCGCACCGAGCCTCGCCCGACCCGACCACCTCGGCTTCCGATACCGGCTCGTGGGCTACGACGATCGGTGGACCGACGCCGGCGACGAACGGGTCGCCCGCTACACGAGACTTCCCCCGCGCGACTATCGCTTCGAGGTCGTGGCGTACCGCGTGAAGGACGACAGGAGCGGCGAGACCGCCACGATCCCGATGACCGTGCTTCCGCTCTGGTGGCAGACCTGGTGGTTTCGAGGCGCGGCCCTCGCCGGAGTCGTGGCCCTGGGCTGGGGTCTCGTGCGGGCTCGCATGAGGAGCGTCGAGACGCGAAGACTTACGCTCCAGCAACATCGTGACGAGCTTGCCCGGTTGGGACGTGTTGCTGCCATGGGCGAGTTGACCGCCGCCCTCGGCCACGAGTTGAACCAACCATTGGGGGCAATTCGGGCCAACGCCGAGGCTGCCGCTCGCTTCCTGTCCGCAGGGACGCCCGGCGAAGTTCAGGAGATCCTCGGAGACATCATCCGGGACGACGAGCGGGCCACGGGCGTGATCCAGCGAGTGCACGCCATGGTCAAGGGGCGACCGTTCCAACCCGAGGCACTGGACATCAAGTCGGTCATCGACGGGGTCCACGGGCTTGTCCATACTGATGCCCCGCGTAGAGGCGTAGCCATCCATCTGGATGTCAGCGAGGACCTGCCGAAGGTGATCGGCGACAGTGTTCAACTGGAACAGGTCCTGTTGAACCTGATCCTGAACGGCTTCGATGCGATGCAAGACGCGCCGATACGACGCCTGTCCGTCGGGGCGATCGTGGTGGAGGACAAGTTCCTTCAGGTATCGGTCCGGGACACCGGCTCGGGTACAGGCGGGCAGAGCCTCGAGAAGCTGTTCGATTCGTTCTTCACGACGAAGCCGGAGGGTATGGGGATGGGCCTGGCCATCAGCCGCACCATCGTCGAGGCGCACGGAGGCCGAATCTGGGCCACGGAGAACCACGACCGCGGTCTGACGTTTCACTTCACGGTTCCGGTCGCCTCGCGGTGACTTCCGTTCACGGATTGCCGGCAATGGATATGCAAACAAAGCCGAGAATCGTCTGTAACCCCCTCAAGCGAGGTGGAATCGTAAGGCGATTCGGCGCATGTTGGATTCGTTCATTGTGTGGAGTGCTAGCAAGACGAAACAGTATATGACCGAGCGCAAGATGGAAACCGGATACGATACAGCAATACTCAGGGCGTTCATGGACGACGCGACGGATGCCATCTGCATCCGGGATCGGGAACGGCGTCTCATTCTCTGGAACGAGGCGTTCGCGCGTGGTGTGAGATTGAACTGCGGCGTCGAGATCCGTGCCGGCATGCGTGTCGAGGACTATGTTCCGAAGGAGGTGCTCGCCGGATATGGCAGGCAACGCGAGTTGTTGTATCGGGCCTTAGAAGGCGAACCGGCATCGGCTACCTTCGCTTACCCGTCGCTCGACGGCACGACACGTCACTTTGATGTCCGGTGGTCGCCCGTGAGGGACGGGGAAGACGTGGTCGCTGTCGCGGAAGTCAGTCGAGATGTGACAGAACAGACGGACGCTCAGGAACGGCTCCGTGACAATCGTGACGTACTTGCCCGGTTGGACCGCGTTGCGGCACTGAGCGAGTTAACCGCCACGCTCGGTCACGAGCTGAACCAGCCGCTGGGGGCTATCCGGGCCAACGCGGAGGCCGGTGCGCGCTTCCTAGCCGCACGAAACCCTGACCTAGACGAATTGCGGGAGATCCTCAGGGACATCATCCGAGACGACCAGCGGGCCACGGACATGATTAAGCGGGTACACGCCCTGGTCAGCGGACGTTTGTTCCAACCCGAGGCACTCGACATTCAATCGGTGATCCAAAGGGTCCTGAGCCTCGTCGACGCTGACGCGGCGCGCAGGGGCCTGATCTTCGATTTCGACACCGACCAGGATTTGCCATGCGTCATGGGTGATCGTGTTCAGCTCGAACAGGTCCTGCTGAACTTGATTCTGAACGGCTTCGACGCCGTACAGGACTCGCCGACACGACGGCTGTCCGTAGCGACGACGGTGATGGGAGTTGAGTTCCTTCAGGTGTCGGTCCGGGACACCGGCTCAGGTGCAAGCGGGCAGAGCCTCGAGAAGCTGTTCGATTCGTTCTTCACGACGAAGCCGGTGGGTATG
>CBDTYP010000323.1:0-3903 GCA_965364645.1 uncultured Gammaproteobacteria bacterium
ATGGCGCATGCAGTTCGTGTGGCCCTTCAAGGCAGCCTACCTGATCGTCTACCTGGACCAGGAGTACCAGAAGACCATCATCGGCGTACCCGACCGCGGCAATATCTGGATCATGTCTCGAAACCCGAAGATGAGCGAAGCCGAGTATCAGCGGATGCTGAGCTACGCAGCAAGCCTGGGCTACGACGTCGCGAAGGTGCAGCGCGTACCCCAACAGTGGCCCGCCGAATGAGGGGCTGCTCCCAGCATCCTGGGCGCATCTGCGCTCGCCCTGTTCGGGACGGCGCGCGCGCTGATTGGCGTCTGGCAGACGCTCTGCGTGCTGCCACGGGAAACGGGCGTCGGACTGGCCGCCGCCGCCCGGCTACTCTGTGGCGGGTGCGCCGTACGTGACGGAATGGGGGCGCGAGGTGATGAGATGAGTGAGCTCAGCGACCGTACGTTCGAAACGCGAGACGGAGAGCGGCTTCCGCTCACCGATGCGACGATCCGCGACGTCTGGTCCCGAACCTACAACACCGACGGGAAGCCGGACTGGTCCAACATCTATCCGTACTATCACCCCGACATCGTCTTCCAGGACCCGATCCAGCGCCACGACGGAATCGAGGCCTTCCGGGAGATGTGCGAGAAGCTGGCTGGACGCTGCACGCGCCTCCACTTCGACATCGAGGACCTGCTCGTTGGGGACCGCTTCTTCTTCATGCAGTGGACGATGACCATGGAGTTCCGTCGGACCCCGATGACGCCGATGCACGGCTGCTCGAAGTTCAGCCTGCACGAAGACGGCCGGATCGTGGGCCAGCGCGACTACTACGACCTCTGGGGCGACATCTTCGCCGAAGTGCCGGGGATGAAGCGGCTCTACCCCTCGCTGATGCGACGTCTCTTCGCCTGAGGCGCCAGCGATGAAGCTTCCCGAACAGCTGCAGTTCCTCGCGAACGAGCGGGCGCCCCAGCAGACCAGCGAAGCCCGTCTCGACGGCCGGACCTGTGTCGTCACGGGGGCGAACGCGGGCGTCGGCTTCGCTGCCGCGCACCGCCTGGCGGCCTTCGGAGCCCACATCGTCCTCCTATGCCGCAATCCCGAGAAGGCCGCGGCGGCCAGCACGCGGCTGAAGGAGATCGCTCGGGCGCCGGTCGACGTCGTCCTCGCCGATCTGGCGAGGCTCGAGGACGTGCGTCGCGCGGCCGACGAGATCCAGGACCGCTTTGCCGCCGTCCACGTGCTCGTCAACAACGCCGGTCTCCATTCCACGAGTCGCGTCCTCACGCCGGACGGGCTCGAGGCCTCGTTCGCGGTGAACCATCTGGCGTCGTTCCTGCTGACACGCCTGCTCCTCGACCGGATGAAGGCGAGCGCCCCCGCTCGCATCATCCAGGTCAACTCCCAGGGCCATCGCTTCAACGGTCTCGACGTGAACGATCTGAACTGGGAGCGGCGACACTACACCGGGCTTCGCGGCTACGGAGCGTCCAAGACGGCGCAGCTCCTGACCGTCTGGGAGCTCGCGGACCGCCTCGACGGAACGGGCGTCACCATCAACGCGATGCATCCCGGCTCGGTTCGCTCGAACGTCGGCTCCAACAACGGTTGGCTCTATCGCGCCTTCAAGAAGCTCGTGATCGACCGCACCCTGGCCGATCCCGAGGTCGCCGGGCGCGCGATCCACTGGCTTGCGGCCGACCCGGCCCTCGACGGCGTAAGCGGCCGCTTCTTCAATCTGACGATCGAAGAGAAGCCCGCTCGGCACGCTCTGGATCGGGAGCTGGGCCGGCGGGTCTGGGAGCTGAGCGAGGAGCTCACGGGCCTGGCCCCGGGCTAGGTGCGAGCCCTTCGCCGGCCGGTGGAGCGCGAGACGCAATGATTCGCAGAGCGATCTACCTGAGTGCGTTCGTCGCTCTCAACGCGCACTCCTTCCTCACGATGCCCGGCTGGCAGCCGGACACGTGGAATCGAGTCGCCGCGATGGCGACGCGCGACTTCTCCGCCGTCGAGCCAGCCGCGTACGCGGTCTTTGTCCTGTACGGGATGTGGAGCCTGCTGCTGGCGGCGCTGATCCTCATCGACGGAGAGGGCCGAAGTCTTCGGGCGTGGCCGTTCGCACTTTCGACGATGGTGCTCGGTCCTAGCATGGTATTCCTCTACCAGGCCTTTCGACCCGGGGAGGCGGCGACCCCACTGGCCCGCACGACGCTCGAGAAGATCGCCCGGTGGCCACTTCTCGGAATCGTGATCGCCGCGATCACGCTGGGCGCGCTCTGGGACGGTCGCTCGGGAGACCTGGACGCGCTGTGGACGCAGTTCCAGACGGACTACCTGACCCATGCGATGCTCGTCGACGAGGCACTCTTCCTGATCCTGGTGCCGATCCTGGTTGCGCAAGATCGGCGCCGCGCCGGGCGCGGTCGGGCGTGGGTCTGGGTATGCCTGGCGCTGCCGATCTTCGGAGTGTGCGCCTATCTCACGGGGCGAAGGGATGCTCCCGGACTCGTTTCGAGCGCCGGGGCCGCTCGAGGCGGCGCTCGATCGGACTAGGCTAAGGCTAGCGTGCCATCCAGGAGGGAAGGTCATCCTCACACGTCTTCGGTCCATCTGGCGACCCGAGCGCTTCCACCTTCACCACATGGTCGGACGCGGTCGGTCCTGCTTCGAGGGCTGGTACTTCAAGCTGGTCGACGCCGAGGGCGCACAGCCCTACGCCATCATCCCCGGCGTATTCCTGGGTGACGACGCGCACGCCTTCGTCCAGGTCCTGGACGGACGCGCCGGTACGTCGGCGTATCACCGCTTCCCGCTCTCGGAGTTCCACGCCGCCACCGACGACTTCGACATCCGCATCGGTCGCAGCCGCTTCGACCGGAGCGGGATTCGGCTCGCGATCGACGACGGGGAGTCGAGCGCCGGTCAGGCCGTTCACGGCGCCGTGCAGTTCTCGAGCTGGCGGGGCTGGCCGGTCACCTGGGCGAGCCCCGGGGTGATGGGCCCGTACAGCTTCGTCCCCTTCATGGAATGCAACCACGGCATCCTCAGCATGGACCACGCGCTGTCCGGAGTGCTCGAGGTGGACGGCGCGAAGACCTCGTTCGAGGGAGGCCGCGGATACACAGAGAAGGACTGGGGGCGGGCCTTCCCACGCGGCTACGTGTGGGCGCAGAGCAACCACTTCGGCGAGGAAGGCGTCTCGGTGACGGCCTCGGTCGCTCGCATCCCCTGGCTCACCGGCTCGTTCCGCGGCCATCTGATCGGCCTGCTCCTGGGGAGAAAGCTCCATCGCTTCACCACCTACACGGGCTCGGAGATCGAGCGCATCGAGGTCACGGATCACGCCTACCGCGTATCCGTGAGCGACCAAACGTACCGTCTCGAGATCAGCGCAACCAAGACGGAGGGGGCGATCCTCCATGCACCCTACGAGAAGCAGATGCTGGAGCGCGTCGCCGAGACGATGACCTCGAGCGTGGCGCTGCGTTTCGCGCGCCGCGACGGAGACGCGACGCTCTTCGAAGGAAGCGGCCAGCACGGCTGCCTCGAGGTGCAGGGCGACCTCGCAGCCGTGCTGAACGGCTGATCTGCTCGCAGCGAGCATGCGCCCGTGGCGTCGAGACGTTCCGCGCGCCCCAGATAAGAGGTCGTCTCCCACGCCCGCGTCAGGTACGGTCACGCGGCGGAGTCGAGGTCGCGCGGGTGCCTGTGGCCCGCTTCCCCGGTGTCGCGAGCCTGGCCGTGGCCCGCCCGGCAGTCGCCCTACAGGTCGTCAGGCGAGAGGAGGCCCCGATGCCCATGACGCCGCAGGTTGGTCGTCCCGCCCCGGACTTCACACTCACCGACACCCGCGGGGAGGAGATCCGGCTGTCCGACTATCGGGGCCAGAAGAACGTGCTGCTGGTGTTCAACCGAGG
>CBDTYP010000324.1:0-3896 GCA_965364645.1 uncultured Gammaproteobacteria bacterium
CGGTCCGGAGCCCCGGGACGGCGTCTGGGATCCGGTTCGGGACATGCAATTCATGGGGCAGAACGTCAGGCGCTTCATGAAGATCTGGGAGTGCCCGAAACCGGTCCTGGGTCAGATCCACGGCTGGGCCATCGGCGGCGCGACCGATCTCATCCTGTGCTGCGATCTCCTCTACATGGCCGAGGATGCATACATCGGGTACGCGCCCTCACGCATCTTCGGCACACCGACCACCATGATGTGGGTCTACCGGCTCGGGCTCGAGCACGCGAAGCAGTTCCTGCTGAGCGGCGACGCCATCGACGCGGAGACCGCGCATCGCATCGGGCTCGTGTCCCACGTGTGCCCGGCGAGCGAGATCGAAGCGCGCGTCGAGGCCGACGCGCAACGCTTCGAGCACATCCCCGCCAATCAGCTCGCGCTGAACAAGCTGCTGATCAACCAGGCCTTCGAGAACATGGGACTGCGCACCTCCCAGCTGCTGGGGACCCTCTTCGACGGTGTCGCCCGCCACACCGAAGAGGCGTACCGATGGGTCGAGGACATCGAGAAGAAGGGGTTCCGCGAAGTGACCGCCGAGCGGGACGCGCCTTTCGGCGACTATGGCGCCCGCCCCCGAAAAAAGTAGTGCGAAACCGATTGCAGGCCCGGCCGTCATTCGGTAGACATATCGGTATGGACATCGGCGTCAGGTAAAGAAGGAGCGGGCTCATGGCAGCCAATCCGAAGGAAACACATACCCTGCTCGAGACGGCGAAGCGCGTGCTGCCCGGCGGCACGTTCGGCAACACGCAGGCGGAGCTCATCGTCGCCCGGGGCAAGGGCAGCCGTGTATGGGACGAGAGGGGCAACGAGTACATCGACTACCTCCTCGGCTCGGGCCCGATGATCATCGGCCACGGGCATCCGGAGGTCACGGCCGCGGTCCAGGCGCAGCTCGAGCGGGGGACCACGTTCTTCGCCAACAACCCCCAGGGCATCGAGCTCGCCGCGGCTATCGCCGATGCCGTCCCCTGCGCGGACAAGGTGCGCTTCGCGAGCACCGGCTCGGAGGCAGACGCGTTCGCCATCCGCCTGGCCCGGGCCTACGCGGGCCGCAGCAAGATCCTCAAGTTCGAGGGCGGCTACCACGGCTACAGCGACTACGGCCTCATGAGTCTCGCCCCCAGGAAGCCCGGAAACTCCGCGGAGCCCATCCCCGATTCCGCCGGCATCCCGGAGTCCGTCAAGGAAGACATCCTCGTCGCGCCCTTCAACGACGCCGACGCCGTGGAGAGTTTGATAAACGAGCACAGGGATTCCATCGCGGCCGTCTTCATGGAGCCGCTCCAGCGCCTGATTCCGCCCCAGCCGGGGTTTCTCGAGGCCATGCGCGAGCTGACCCTCGCGAACGACATCCTGCTGGTCTTCGACGAGGTGGTGACCGGCTTCCGGATGGCCTACGGCGGGGCTCAAGAGTACTACGGCGTAGTGCCGGATCTCTGCACGCTCGGCAAGGCCATCGGCGGCGGCTTCCCCATTTCCGCCATCGCCGGGAGGGAAGACGTCATGGCGTTGTTCGACAAGCAACGCGCGGAGGCGGATCGCTTCGTGCCCCAGGTCGGCACCCTGTCCGGCAACCCGATCGCGGCGGCCGCCGGTCTCGCGACGCTGGAGGTTCTGCGGCGTCCCGGCACCTACGAGCGCTACTTCGAAACCGGTGAGAAGCTCATGTCGGCCCTGTCCGGGATTCTCGAGGAATCCGGGATCGAGGGCCGAGTTGTCGGCGCGCCCCCGATGTTCGACATCGTGTTCGGCGCCGGCGGGGTGCGTAACTACCGGGATACGATCCGCGGCGACGCGGAGATGATGCCCAGGCTGAACGGGCTGCTGAGAGAACGCGGGATACTCAAGGGCGAGAACAAGTATTACGTGTCCACGGCGATCGATGACACCGACGTGGACGAGACCATCACCGCATGGGGCGAAGCGATCGCCGAGCTGGCCAGGGCCTGATGCAGGAGAGACCTTTCTCCGACGATGAAGTCCAACGGGCCCTGAACGGGCCGGCGACCGTCGTGCTGGCGACCATCAATCCCGACGGCAGTCCGCTCGCTACACCCATGTGGTACGTCCACGACGCCGACGGCCTCGGCATGGTAAGCGTCGCCGGGTTACAAAAGATGCGCAACCTCGAACGCGACCCCCGAGTGAGCGTGGTAGTCGAAACCCACGCACCGAGTGGCCTCCAGTGCGTCATCGTGCAGGGAACCGTGGCGTTCCTCGACTCGGCCGCGGATCGAAGATCCCTCGGCGCGGCGTTCGTCGAGAAGTACGGCGAGAGCATCGAGAAGCGCTGGGGCGGCCCCGTCGTCCCTGCGGATCGCGCGCTCTTTCGCATCCTCCCGCGGCGCGTGAAGCTCTGGGGATAGATTCCGTCACCGACTATCCCGCGACGGTTACAATACCCTTACAAACAATTGGAACGTCGTCGTGGTATTCCCCACAACGAAGACGAATGCCGCGCATCTCTCCTTGTTTAATTCCTGACACGCCTGCACTAAGTTTGTACTGTACGCGACATGGATCGCGATCCGGGGGAATCCACCATGAGCGAAACGAACGAACGCGTGTTGATGATCAGGTTCGACGACATGAGCGTCGCGGATGCCAATCGTGCCGCCGTCGAGCTCCGCAAGCAGCTGCGAAGCAAGATGGGTGCGGACGTGGCCATCGATCAGGTGAAGGAGAACGAGGAGACTCAGGATTTCGGCGGTACGCTGGCCGTTGTCCTCGGGACTCCTTTCGCGTTGGCTCTGGCCAAGGGAGTGCGCGACTACATCGCCAAGCGGGGATGCCGCATCGTGCTGGAGACGCCGGAAGGCAGGCTCATCGCCACCGGTGACGCGGCGGCGAACATCGACGTGGCGAGTACGGCCGCGGCCCTTGGAGATCCCGAAGGGTGGACGGCCAGCCGATAGACGCTGCCGACCCCGCGACCGTCGTCGCGGTAATCTTCGGCGCCAGTGAGTTTCCCCGCGCGGACGCGCTGTCCGAGAGTCCTGCGTTCGAGAGATCCGCGTCGGCCTTCGCCGAGTATCTCAAGGGCGAGCAGGGATTCCGCCTCGCCGAAGACCAGGTGCTCGACCTCTTCGACGACAAGGCCAACGTCATCGATCAGAACGACCGGTTGATCGATCACCTGCAGAGCCATCAGAACGCATCCGATCTCATCATCTACTACGTCGGTCACGGCGGCTTCCTCCCGGACCGCGAATACTTCCTCGCACTACGCTCCACGCGCCAGGGCGCGGAGGGCGTTACGGGCCTGCGCATCAAGGCGCTCTCTCACGCGCTCGAGGAGCATTTCCCGGGCAAACGGGTCTTCCTCATTCTCGATTGCTGCTTTGCCGGAGAAGCGGTGTCGCAGTTCCAGAGCGACGGGCTCGAGGAGATCATCACGAACGAAACCTACGACGTGCTGCCCGGCGCCGGCACGTCGCTGCTCTGCGCCGCCTCGAAGAACGAGCCCGCGATCTCGCCGACCGGGGCGACCTATACCATGTTCTCGGACTGCCTCCTGGAAGTGCTCCGACAGGGATTCGAGGACAGCAGGAAGTCGCTCTCCCTCGCTGACATTGGCGAGGTCGTCCAGAAGCTGATCAAACGAAAGTTCGGTCAGGGCGGCGTGAGACCGGAGATTCATTCACCCCACCAGGACGAGGGCGACATCGCCAAAGTCCCCCTGTTCCCGAATCCTGCCTACACGCCGCCGAAGCCGAAGACCCTGCCGCCGGAGATCCTGGAGGCGCTGCGCAACCCCCTCGCCGACATCCGCGAGGGAGCGGTACGGCCGCTGTCCCGGTACCTGGATTCCGGCGACGAGGCGCTCGCCCGGCTCGCGCGCGCCGAGCTCG
>CBDTYP010000325.1:0-3891 GCA_965364645.1 uncultured Gammaproteobacteria bacterium
AGGAGCGAGCTTGCTCGCGAATCGGGCTTCATTCGCGAGCAAGCTCGCTCCTACGGGAGTGGATTCCGCTCTCTCGGTACTCTGACGGGTCGCATGAGATCCGTTCATGGGGTGGGCCAGCAATGGTCGTTTGCGGGGGGCGGGCCGCGGGGTTATCGTGCCCCACCATGTTTCTCGACGGCCGACTCTGGCAGTTTACCGAGGGGCTGCGCTGGCGGATCGCCGGCGCGGTCGTCGTCGGGCTGCTGGCGGCGCTCGTGGGAATCGCGCGGCTCGGGCTGCTGGGCTGGCTCCTGGCTCAGGTCTTCGCGGGCGCGCCCCCGCAGTCACTGATTCTGCCCGTCGTCCTCGTGGCCGTGGTCATGGTGCTGCGGGGCTTCCTCGAGTACTGGCGGAACATGATCGCCCATCGCACCGCGGCCCGGGTGCAGCTGCACCTGCGCGAGCTGCTCTTCGACAAGGTCGTCGAGCTCGGCCCGGCCCATTTCGGTCTCGAGCGCACCGGTGACGTGCTGCTCGCCATGGTGGACGGCGTCGAGCAGCTGGAAACCTACTTCGGGCAGTATCTGCCGCAGCTCTTCGTCGCCTTTCTGACCCCGGTGATCGTCTTCGCCGTCATCGCGACGATGGATCTGCCGGTGGCTCTCGTCATGTTCGGCTTCGCGCTGGTCACAATCATCGCGCCATCGGTGTTCCAGAAGTGGGACAGCGCGAACAGCTTACGCCGCCAGAAGGCTTACGCCGCATTCGCTGCCGAATTCCTGGACGCGATCCAGGGCTTCGCCACTCTCAAGGCCTTTGGCCAGAGCGGCGCGCGAGCCAGGTTGCTCGCCGAGAAGGCCCACGAGCTGTTCCGCACCACCATGTGGGTGCTCGCCACCAACTCCCTGTCCCGGGGCATCGTCGATACCGGCCTCGCCGTCGGGGCCGCCGCGACCCTCGGCTACGGCGCCTATCGCGTGACCGAAGGCAGCATGAGCCTCCAGGTCCTGCTCATCGTCCTCATGATGGGCATCGAGGTGTACCGGCCGCAGCGGGACCTTCGCTCTCTCCTCCATCAGGGCATGGTGGGGCTCTCGTCGGCGAAGGGCATCCTGGCCGTCCTGGAAGCGAAACCCGCCATCACGCCCCGAGACGATCTCGAGGCCGTCCAGGGGGTGCTCGCCCCAACGGTCGCCTTCGAGCACGTGAGCTTCGCCTACCCCGGCGGGCGGCGCCAGGCGCACCGGGACCTGAGCTTCGAGATAGCCGCCGGGGAGCGGGTCGGGTTCGTCGGCGCCAGCGGCTCCGGCAAGTCGAGCATCGTGCGCCTGCTGCTGCGCTTCTACGACCCGCAGGAGGGCAGCGTGCGCGTCGGCGGGCGCGATCTGCGCGGCCTTCGCCCCGCGGATCTGCACCGCAACATCGCCGTCGTAAATCAGGACACCTATCTCTTCCACGGCAGCGTCGAGGACAACCTGCGTTTCGGAAAGCCCGATGCCTCCCGGGAAGAGCTCGAGTCCGCGGCCCGCGCCGCCAACGCACACGGGTTCATCATGCAGTTGCCCCAGGGTTACGGGACCATCGTCGGCGAGCGCGGCATCCGTCTCTCCGGCGGGCAGCGTCAACGCATCGCCATCGCCCGGGCGTTGCTGCGCGACGCGCCGATCCTGGTGCTCGACGAGGCGCTGTCTGCCGTGGACGCCGAGAACGAGGCGATCATCCAGGAGGCCCTGGACCGGCTCATGGAGGGGCGCACCACCCTCATTTTTGCCCATCGGCTGTCGAGCATCATCGGCGCCGACCGCTTGATCGTCCTGGACCACGGGCGTCTCGTGGAGACCGGTACCCACGAGAGCCTCATGCAGGCAGGCGGGGTCTATCATACGCTGATGGCGGCACAGGCCGCCGAGGGCGCCGGCGCCGATACCGCCCGCGGGCTCGCGAGACCCGCGGAGGATTTCGCGCAGGCCGAGGACGCCGTCGACGAGACAGAGAATGCGCACCTCGAGCCCACCGACGCCATCCTGCGCGCCGAGGGCATGGGCTGGCTCGATGCGTTTCGCGAGCTCTTCCGCCACGTGCTGCCCTGGAAGGGCAAGCTCATGGTCGTGTTCTTCTTCGGCGTCACGCGCGTGTTCGCTTTGATCGGCGTCGGCGCGGTGAGCGCGCTGGTCGTCGCCGCCGTCAAGAACGGCGCGCCCTTCGATCACTATCTCGTGATACTCGCAGTTGTCGCGCCGCTCGCCGGAATCTTTCATTGGACGGAGTCCTGGATCGCTCACGACATGGCGTTTCGGATGCTGGCGGAGATGCGCATCGCGTTGTTCGAGAAGCTCGACAAGCTGGCGCCGGCCTATCTTCTGCGCCGGCGAACCGGGGATCTCGTCGCCATGGCGACCCACGACGTGGAGCTGGTGGAATTCTTCTTCGCCCACACCGTGGCGCCGGCGCTGGTCGCGATCCTGGTCCCCGCGCTGGTGGTCGCGTTACTCCTCTATTTCGGCTGGCCCATGGCGCTGGCCCTGCTGCCCTTCCTGCTCATCGTCGCCGTCAGCCCCTTCCTCATGCGCGCCCGCATCGATGCGCTCGGGTCCCGCGCCAGGGAGGCGCTCGCCGATCTCAATGCCCACGTCGTGGACTCGATCCAGGGCCTGAACGAGATCATCGCATTCGAGCACGTGGCTCTTCGCAAGGCGGAGATGGTGGCGCGCACGAATCGGAACCTGGGTGTGCGCCTGCCCTTTTTCAGAGACCTCACCATTCAGATGGCGCTGCTCGAGGTGGCGACCGGCCTCGGTGGCCTCGCCATCGTCGTGACCGGGGCGTACCTGGTATCGACGGGAGCGCTCGCGGCCGCGACCCTGCCGCTGCTCACGCTGCTCGCCATGGCGGCGTTCCTGCCCGTCTCCGAGATTGCCCACATCGGCCGGCAGCTCGCCGATACCCTGGGGGCGACTCGGCGCCTCTACGCCGTGCACAACGAGAAGGTCCCGGTTAGCGACGGGCCCGGAGCGCCGCTTCCTGCCGCCCGGGGCGGCGCATCGCTCGAGTTCTCCGGCGTGGATTTCTCCTATTTCGCCAATCGCCGCCTGGCTCTGGAAGACGCGAGCTTCTCGGCGCCGGCGGGGAGCACGATAGCGCTGGTGGGATCCTCCGGCGCGGGCAAGACGACCGCCGCGCACCTGTTGATGCGCTTCTTCGATCCCCAGGCGGGCGAGGTGCGCATGAACGGCGTGAGCCTGCGCGAGTACAAGCTCGACGATCTCCGCGACCAGATCGCGCTCGTGACGCAGGACACGTATCTGTTCAACGAGACTCTGCGGGCGAACATCCTGCTCGCGCGTCCGGACGCGACCGATGAGGAGATCAGCCAGGCCATGGAACGCGCCGCGCTCGCCGATTTCGTGGACGCGTTGCCCGACGGCCTGGACACTCCGGTCGGCGAACGCGGCGTGCGGCTCTCGGGGGGGCAGCGCCAACGGGTCGCCATCGCGCGTGCCTTCCTCAAGGACGCGCCGATACTGATCCTCGATGAAGCGACGTCGCATCTCGACGCGGTTAACGAGCAGGCTGTGCGCCAGGCGTTGGAAGAACTCATGTCGGATCGCACCACGGTGGTCATTGCCCACCGCCTGTCGACGATTCGCAACGCCGATCGCATCGTCGTCATGGACGCCGGCCACGTGGTCGAAACCGGGAGTCATCGCGAGCTGCTCTCCCGGGGCGGAATGTACGGCCAGCTCGTCGGCCGACAGCTCGCGAGCGCCGCTGCCGAATAGTCCCTCGCGCCCGGCCCTCCCGGCGCCCGCTCGATCGTTGTACTATCTCCCTCGGAGAACCAGCGATGCTACCGTAGCGCTTACGGAGAGCTACCGATGCCGCGACGCAGATGGAGACTGACGATCATCG
>CBDTYP010000326.1:0-3881 GCA_965364645.1 uncultured Gammaproteobacteria bacterium
TCGCCGAGCGTTCCATCGATCACGTGATCCTGGAACGCGGCGAGGTGGCGCACTCATGGAAGACCGAGCGCTGGGACTCGCTGCGGCTGCTGACGCCCAACTGGCAGAGCCGGCTGCCCGGCTTCGGCTACGAGGGTGATGACCCCGACGGCTACCGCACGATGCCGGAGACCATCGCGTTCATCGAGCGTTATGCCGAGATCATCTCGGCGCCGATCCAAACTCAGACGACGGTGACGTCGGTGCGCGCGAGCAACGGCGGCTACCACGTCGCCACGGATCAGGGCAACTGGCACTGCCCCACCCTCGTGCTGGCTACGGGCGCCTGCAATATCCCCCACGTCCCGAAGCTCGCGGAGCTGATGCCCCCGGGTATCCGCATGCTCACGCCGGACAAGTACCGCAACCCGGACCAGCTCGAGGACGGCGGGGTAATGGTGTCGTCGGCGCATCGTCCACGGGCACGCAGATCGCGACCGAGATCCATCGCTCGGGCCGCCCCGTCACCCTCGCGGTGAGCGAGCACATCCGCGCGCCCCGGGTCTACCGCGGCAGGGATCTCGAGTGGTGGATGGACGTCACCGGCGTCCTGGACGAGCGCTACGACGAGGTGGACGACATCAACCGCGCCCGCAGGGTGCCGTCCCTCCAGCTGGCGGGCACGCCGGAACGCCGCATGGTGGATCTCAATTCGCTCACCGACATCGGCGTGAAGCTCGTCGGCCGCCTCGCCGGCATCAACGACGGCAAGGCGCAGTTCTCCGGATCCCTCGCCAACAAGTGCGCGTCATCGGATCTCAAGATGAACCGGCTGCTGGACGCCATCGACGAATGGGCGACGGAGAACGGTTTAGACGGCGAAGTCGAGCCTCCGCACCGCTTTGAGCCCACCCGGGTGGAGGCCTCGCCGCCGCTCGGCATGAGTCTCAGCGACGGCGCGATCAAGACGGTCATCTGGGCCACGGGCTTCTACCCCGACTACTCGTGGCTGGACGTGCCCATCCTCGATCGCAAGGGGCGCATACGCCACGACGGCGGCGCTACCGAGTCTCCCGGCATGTATCTCATGGGAATTCAGTTTCTGCGCCGGCGAAAATCCGCCCTCATCGACGGCGCCGGCGACGACGCCCGGGACTTGAGCGCGCATCTCGCGGCTTATCTCGACGGGAAGCCATAGGGCCGATTGGCCTATAATGCCAAGAGACGCGGCAGCCCCGCACCTCCGGGAGGTCACCGGCATGGAAGGTGAGATTCCAGTCACCCAGACGATTCTCCAAGACGAGAATGCGATCCGCTGGGAATTCCTCGAAGACGAGAACGACGCCTGCGCGGTGGTCTCCCAGCGCATGGAGCTCCTGTTCCTGAACGGCGCGGGCCGCGCGCTCACGCTGCCGGACTGGTTCGCCAAACGCTGCTTCGAAGTGCTCCCCAACCGGGACGAGAATTGTGCCTGGCACTGCCCCACCATCACCGCGGTCAGTGAGGCCGACGAGATCACCTACTGCGAAGAGGCCCTGACACCCACCGGTGGATCGCCCGTGGTTCTCGGCACGGCGGTCATCCCCATGGAGCACAGCGACGAGGACGGCGCCAAGGCGTTGCTCCTGTTCCGGCGCAAGGAGGCCGGGGACGACCAGGACGCGTTCCAGTCGAGGCTGCTCGACGACGCCCGGGACCTGCTCGGCAGGGTCTCGGAACACCACGACTGAATTTCGCTCCGCAGAGGTTTCCCCATGTTCATCCCGCGTCGATACGAGCAGGGCGATATCGCTGTAGCCCACGAATTAATCCGAAGCAGCGGTTTCGCAACCGTGGTGACTCAAACCGACGATCAGCTCGATGCCAACCACCTCCCTGTCGTGCTTGATGCGGATCGTGGTGCGCTGGGGACCCTGCGCTTTCACCTGGCGAAGGTGAATCCCGCCGCGGAGGCGCTCGCAAGCGGTCGCGAGGCGTTGATGGTATTCACGGGGCCACACACCTACATCTCGCCGGACTGGTATGCCAACGAAAATCTCGTGCCCACGTGGAACTACGCTGTCGTGCACGTCTACGGCACGCCGATCGCAATGGGCGAAGAAGCCCTCCGACGTCAGCTCGACGATCTCAGTGCGTCGCAGGAAACGCGACTGTCGAAGACGCCGTGGACAGTCGACAAGATGGACGTGAACATCCTGGACAAGATGGTCGCCGCCATCGTCGGCTTCGACCTGCCGATCGCCGACCTGCAGGCAAAGTGGAAAATGAGTCAGAACCGCGGCCCGGACGACCGCGAAGGCGTCGTCGAGGCGCTGGAAGAGCTCGGCGGGGAGTCGAATCTTGCGGTCGCCGCGGAAATGCGGTCGCTCTATCGGGACGAGGCGTAGCTCAGATTTCGAGTGAGAAGATCTCCTGCTCGCCCTGGATCCCGCGCATTTCGTGCAGCCCCATGGACTCGAAGCGATCGGGGAAATGCCGCGCGAACTCCGCGGACGCGAGCACGGGCCTCTGCAGCTCCTTGCACAGGGACTCCAGGCGCGCCGCATAATTTGCCGAGTCGCCGACGACCGTGAACTCCAGACGATCCTGTGTGCCGATATTTCCGTAGGTCACCCGGCCGGCGTGCAGTCCGAGGCCGTAGGTGAGCGGCCTCCAGCCCTTCTTCACGCGCTTCTCGTTCACCTCGCCGATGCGCCGATTGGCCTCCTCCGCCGCCGAAAGCGCACACATGCGCGCCTGGCCTGTCTTGCCACTATCCGTCATCGGAAAGATCGCGAGCGCCGCATCGCCGATGAAACGCAGCACCTGCCCGCCGTGGGCGAGCACGGCGCCAGCCATGCAGTCGAAGAACTGGTTCAGCGCGCCGAGAAATTGCTCCTGGGACATGCTCCGGGCCAACGGCGTCGACTCCCGGAGATCGCAGAACCAGATCACCGCCTCGATGTTCTCGCCGTCACCGCGCTTGATGCTGCCGGTGAGCACGCGTTCGCCGGCGTGGCGTCCCAGGTAGGTGTCCAGGAGGGTCACCGCCGTGCGGCGCATGTTATGGAGCTCGTACAGGCGCCCCAGCTGCCCCAGGATCTCGTACACGTGGCCGAGCTCCGCCGTGCTGAAACCGCCGGGTCGATCGGAGGCGAGCGTGAGCACGTTGATCTGGCCGTCCACGAAGTTCACCGGCATGGCCACGTAGTCGGTGACCCCGTCGTTGCGCAGTTCCTCCAGGATGCCAAAATCGAGCACCGGATCGGGGATGTCCAATCTCCTGCGGATACCCCCGGCGCCTTCGAAGATGGGGACAAGGGGGCTGTTCAGGAACTTCTCGGAGCGCATTTCCTCGTAGGGGACCCGCACGACCTCGACCTCCTGGCGTTTCGCCGACCAGGCCAGCGCCTCGGCGAGAACCTGGGGATGCAGGGTGCGAATGATGACGGCCAGGCGCCACAGAGGAATGCCCGCCGCCTGCAGCGCGTGTGCGAACGACTCGGTCAACGCCTTCGTCGACGTGAGTCCGGGGGCGTCGTTCAGCAGCCAGGGTAACAGCGGGTTGGTGTTCGCCTCTTGCGCCGTGCCGACCCCGTCCGCGACCGTATCCTCGCCGTCGTCGAACATGTCGACGAGATTGGCGTAGAAGGCCACGTAGCCCCCGATGTGAGCCGCCTCGTCGAAGGGCTCTTCGTAACTCCAGGCCGCGTTCTCGATCCGCTCGCCGGACAGGTTCAGGGACCAGTAGGATGCATTGCCCTTGAAGGGGCAAAACGTACGATTGTCGCTCTTCTCCAGGTAGTCCCAATCGACGGCATCGTGGGGAAAATAAATGACCGGCGGCAGGCGCGGTGCCGATGGGCTCGTCGGGGCCGGGGGTGGGGTCGGGCACCGGCTGGACCGCCAGCGAGCGAGGTCCG
>CBDTYP010000327.1:0-3859 GCA_965364645.1 uncultured Gammaproteobacteria bacterium
GGAACTTGTGCATCTGCGCCTCGCTGATGCGGCCCTCGAGGAAGCCGCGCGCGTAGATGCCCGGCGCGGAGTGCCCCTGTATGAACACCATGTCGCCACCGTGTTTGTCCGTGGGCGCGTGCCAGAAGTGATTGAAGCCCACGTCGTAGAGGGTCGCGGACGATGCGAAGCTCGCGATGTGGCCGCCGAGCTCGGAGTTGACGCGGTTGGCCTGTACCACCATGGCGAGGGCGTTCCAGCGGATCAACGAGCGGATGCGCCACTCCATCGCCGGGTCGCCGGGCGTGTGCACCTCGCGGGTTTCGGGGATGGTATTGAGATACGCCGTGTTGGCCGAGTAGGGCAGGTAGGCGCCGGCTCGGCGCGCCTCCTCGATGAGGGTCTCCAATAGATAATGTGCCCGATCGATGCCGTCACGCTCGACGACCGAGTGCAGAGACTCGATCCAGTCGTCGGTTTCCTGCTGGTCGATGTCGAAGTGTTTCGGATTCGCGGCCATGAGATCGCTCCAGTGGGTTCCTGCAATCCTTTCCCGTGCCAGGAACCGTCATATTAGCGCAATTGGGCGATCCATAGGGCCAACGCCGGGGTGCACGGCCGCTTGCGGGGGCGGGTTGGCCCCGATACCGTACGCGCTCACCGCTCGGACGAACCATGACACGACTGACGATCACTCGGCCCGACGACTGGCACGTGCATTTTCGCGACGGCGAGATGCTGTCGCTGGTGGTTCCGGATACGGCGCGCCGCTTCGGCCGCGCTATCGCCATGCCCAACCTGGCGCCGCCGGTGACCGCCACGGATCAGGCGCTGGAGTATCGGGATCGCATCCGGGCCGCGGCGGGTGCGGCAGGTGAGTCGGGGGCGTTCGAGCCGCTGATGACGCTGTATCTCACCGATACCACGAGCGCGGACGAGATCCATCGCGCCGTGGCCAGCGGCGCGGTGCACGGCGTGAAGCTATATCCCGCCGGCGCGACGACCAACTCCGCCGACGGCGTCACCGATCTCCGGCGCGCGTACGGGGCGCTCGATGCCATGCAGGAGGCAGGACTGCCGCTCCTCGTGCACGGCGAGGTGGTCGACAAGAAGGTCGACGTATTCGATCGCGAACGGGAGTTCATCGATCGTGTGCTCCGTCCGCTCCTCGACCGCTTTCCCGATCTCCGCGTCGTGTTCGAGCACGTGACGACGTCGGACGCGGTGGAGTTCGTTCTCGAGGCGCCCGACTCCGTCGCCGCGACCATCACGGCGCATCATCTGCTGCTCAGCCGCAACGCGCTCTTCGATGGTGGCCTGCGCCCCCATCACTATTGCCTGCCGGTCTTGAAGCGCGAATCCCATCGCGTCGCGCTGGTCGCCGCGGCGACCGGCGGCAGCGGCAAGTTCTTCCTCGGTACCGATTCCGCGCCCCACGGGAAGAGCGAGAAGGAATCCGCGTGCGGGTGCGCGGGCATCTACACTGCCCACGCCGCCATCGAGCTGTATGCCGAGGTCTTCGAGGCGGCGGGGAAGCTGGAGGCTCTGGAGGCATTCGCGTCCCTCGACGGCCCGCGCTTCTACGGCCTGCCCGCGAACACGTCGCGGATTACCCTCGAGAAGCAGCGCTGGCGGGTACCGTCCGTGTTTCAATTCGTCGGTGGCGAGCTCGTACCCTACGCCGCCGGGGAAGAGCTCGCCTGGAAGCTGGTGGACCCGTGAGCGAGGCGACGGTCGATCTGCCTATCGGGTCGCGCTTTCGCGGCTTCCTCCCCGTCGTGGTCGATGTCGAGACCGGTGGCTTCAATGCCCGGACCGACGCGCTCCTGGAAGTCGCCGCCGTGCTGCTCCGCGTCGACGACGAGGGACACTGGCAGCTCGCCGAGACCCACGCCTGTCACGTGCAGCCGTTCCCGGGCGCGAACCTCGAGCCGTCGGCGCTGGAGTTCAACCGTATCGATCCCGATCATCCGCTGCGGCTCGCTGTGCCCGAACGCGAGGCGCTGAAGAAGATCTTCGATCCGGTGCGCGCGGCGGTGAAGGCGAACGGCTGCACCCGCGCGGTGCTGGTGGGACACAATCCTTCCTTCGATCTCGGCTTCGTCAACGCGGCGGTCGAGCGCACCAAGTACAAGCGCAACCCCTTCCACCCCTTCTCGACCTTCGACACCGCAACCCTCGGCGGTCTCGCCTACGGCCAGACGGTGCTCTCCCGCGCCGTCGAGGCCGCGGGAATCGACTGGGACGGCCGCGACGCCCACTCGGCCATCTACGACGCCGAGAAGACCGCCGAGCTCTTCTGCGCCATCGTCAACCGCTGGACCGACCTCAACCGCGCCGACGGCTGATTTCCCGCCGTCGGTTGGGCCCGTTTTTGTAGGTTGGTGCTGAGCGCAGCGAAGCCCAACATCCGACGCTGGACGTTGGGCTTCGCTGCGCTCAGCACCAACCTACGTGAAATCAAGCGCATCCCCATTTGTGCGATACTCATCGGATGTCCGACGCCGCACCTCCAACCAAGCCGAATCGTGCCCAGCGCGGCGCCGAGAAGACGGCGCGCAATCCGGTCAAGGTGATCCCGGTGGAGGGGCCGCTGCCCCGCAAGCCGCCGTGGATCCGGGTGAAGGCTCCCCTCGGGCCGGGCGTGCGCCGCATCAAGAATCTGCTGCGTCAGCAACGGCTGTTCACGGTCTGCGAGGAGGCGTCCTGCCCCAATCTCGCCGAGTGCTTCACTCACGGCACGGCCACCTTCATGATCATGGGAGATCTGTGCACCCGCCGCTGCCCCTTCTGCGACGTGGCCCACGGCCGGCCCCAGCCCCTGGACGAGGAAGAGCCGGCGCACCTGGCCGACGCCGTCGCGGCCATGGAACTCAAGTACGTGGTCATCACGTCTGTGGATCGGGACGATCTCCGCGACGGCGGCGCCGGGCATTTCGCCGCCTGCCTGACCCTGCTGCGGGAGCGCTGCCCGAACACCCGCGTGGAGATCCTGGTGCCCGACTTCCGCGGCCGGATGGACCGGGCCCTGGCCGCGCTGGGGACGTCCCCCCCGGACGTTCTCAATCACAACCTCGAGACCGTGCCGCGCCTGTATCGTATGGCGCGCCCCGGTGCGGACTACGCCTGGTCCCTGGACCTGCTGAAGCGCTTCAAGGAAGAGCACCCCGATGTTCCCACCAAGTCGGGACTCATGCTGGGGCTCGGCGAGGAGCGCCACGAGGTGGAGCAGGTGCTGCGGGATCTCAGAGAGCACGACTGCGAGATGCTGACCCTCGGCCAGTATCTCCAGCCGAGCCGCCACCACCTGCCGGTCGTGCGTTACTGGGAGCCGGCGGAGTTCGACAGCATCGGCGCGTTCGCGCGGGATCTTGGATTCGCGAGCGTCGCGAGCGGCCCCTTGGTGCGATCCTCCTACCACGCGGATCTGCAGGCCGCCGGAGAGTCGGTAGCCTGATCGGCCTGCTTGAGGATGGAGCTGCTCCTCGTGAAGGCCGTTGCGGCCCTGGTGCTGCCTCCCGGCGCTAACATCGTCCTCGGCATCATCGGCCTCGCCCTGTGGCGGCGGGCGAGGACCGCATCGGCTGTGTTGCTCACCGTCGCCATCGTCACCCTCGCCCTGCTCAGCATCCCCCGGGTCGCGGATCTCCTGTATGCATCGGTCGAGAGCTTCGAGGCGCGGCCTCCCGGCGCCGCCGTGGCGGAGGGGGTCGGCGCCATCGTCGTGCTGGCCGGCGGGCGCATGGCCGACGCCCCGGAGTACGGCAGCGACACCGTGGGCCGCTACTCCCTGGAGCGTCTGCGCTACGGCGCGCGTCTGTCCCGGGAGACCGGCCTGCCCCTGCTCCTGAGCGGCGGCAGCGTCCACGACGAACCCGCC
>CBDTYP010000328.1:0-3856 GCA_965364645.1 uncultured Gammaproteobacteria bacterium
AGCCTATCGCCGGGCCGCGGCGCTGGAGAGCGAAGGCCGTCGCGTCGAGGCGGGGGCCGTGCGGGCCGACGCGGAGCAGCTCGCGCGGAGGGCGAAGATCGAGGCGGGATATGCGCTCAACGAACGCTGGCTGCTGCTGTCAGCGGGCCTGTACGTGCTGACGGGCGCCTGCTGGCTCCCGGTCGTGTGGATCCAGATCCGAATTCTGAACATCGTTTCACGGGGTGGAGATAGAGCGGACGTACAGAGATTGATGACCTTATGGATGGGACTGGGGGCGGTCGCCTTCTCCGGCGTTCTCCTACTCCTGTTTCTGATGGTCTCGAGGGTGGGGTTCTGATGGAGATTCTCGAGTATCAAACCGACAGGCGGCCTACGAAACCTCGATGACGACCTTGCCGGTCGCGCGGCGTTGCATGAGACTTTCCAGGGCGGCAGGCGCATCCTCGAGCGGATACGTGGCCGAGACATGGGGCGAGAGTGCGCCCTCCTCCAGCCACGCGAGGAGCTGGCGCCAGGATTGCTGCAGCACGGCCGGGTCCCGCCGCCGATACGCGCCCCAGTAGACGCCGGTTACGCTGATGTTCTTCACCAGAGTGAGATTCACGGGGAGCTGGGAGATCGTGCCGCCGGCGAAGCCGACGACGAGGATGCGTCCCTCCCAGTTGGTGCAGCGCACGGATTGATCGAAGACCTCGCCGCCGACGGGATCGAAGACGACGTCCGCGCCGCGACCGTCGGTCAGGGACTTCACTCGTTCGCGGAACTCCTCCTCGCGGTAGTTTATGGCGTGGTGAGCGCCGTGCGCCTTCGCGAGAGCCAGCTTCTTCTCGCTGCCCGCGGTGGCGATGACCGTCGCCCCCATCCGCCGGCCGACTTCGACCGCGGCCAGCCCCACGCCGCCAGCCGCGCCGTGGACGAGCAGAACCTCACCGGCTGCGAGACGCCCGCGCCGCTCGAGCCCGACGTGGGCAGTTCCGTAGACCACGCCGAAGCCGGCGGCCGTCACGAAGTCCATGCCGTCGGGTATGGGGATCGCGTTGACGGCGGGTACGGTCACGCGCTCGGCGAGGCCGCCGTGGCCGCAGAACGCGATGACCGCGTCGCCGGCCGCCAGGTCCTCGACACCGGCCCCGACGCCCAAGACTTCGCCCGCGACTTCGAGACCCGGGCTGAACGGAAACTCCGGCCGCTCCTGATACCTGCCCTGGATCATCAGAGTGTCGGCGAAGTTGAGCCCGCAGGCGCGTACCCCGACCAACACCTCGCCGAGGCCCGGCTCGGGCGAAGCCACGTCGCCGATGGCGAGGCTCTCGGGGCCGCCCCAGGCCGTACATAGCAGTGCTCTCATCAAGTACGCTCCACGAAGGCGGAAAAATGGGGTCAGTTTTCACCAGTAGCGCATCGCGTTTCGGAAGATTTCGGCGGTGTCGTCCCGGGTGGTCTCCCGGGGGGCGTTGCCGATGGCGCGGCGCTGGCGGAAGGCCGAGTCGGCGAGAGCGTCGGCGTCGTCGCCGGTGAAGCCTACGCCCTCGAGCCCGTTTGGGATCTCCGTGGCGCGCATGAGCTCGATGATTCGGGTAGAGACGACTTCCCCCGCGTCCGCCGTCGCCGCGCCCCGCGTGTCGGCGCCCAGGCAGGCCGCCGCCTCCAGGTGGCGCTCCGGCGCACCCTCCGCGCTGAAGCGGAAGACCGAGGGCGAGGTCAGGATCACGCTGATGCCGTGGGGCACGAAAGGCGAAGCCACGGGATAGTCGTCGGTCACGACATCGCGCATCAGGTGGGTCACGCCGTAGGAGAAGGCGTGGGGCAGATGGGTGCCGGAATTCCCGAAGGCCATGCCCGCGAGCGTCGCCGCCCACATGAGCTTGTCCCGCGCCTCGTGATCGCCCGCATCGGCAACGCCGCGCTCGAGAAAAGCGTCCGCGATGCGCAATGCCTCCCGGGCGTGGATATCGCTCCAAGGGTTCGCACCCTGGATCATGGGCCGCGCATCCGGCGAAGGAACCTTGCCCCAGTGCGTGTAGGCCTTCGCCGTGTAGCACTCGATGGCGTGGCTCAACAGATCGAACCCGGTGGACGCCACCACCCGCGCCGGCAACGTATCGGTGCAGGCGGGATCCACGAGCGCCTCGTCGGGCAGGATGAAACGACTCGCGATCACGAACTTGGTGTCGTGCTCCATCAGACGGATGACCGCAAGCCCGGTCACTTCGGAGCCCGTCCCGGACGTGGTCGGGCAGGCGATGTGCGGGAGCACCGGTCCCGGGACGGCTACGCCGTCGCCGACCGGCGGACCGAAGTAGGTGGGGAAGCTCGCCGGGTAGCGGGCATACACCATGGCGGCCTTGGCCGTATCCATGACCGAGCCGCCGCCAACGGACACCAGGCCGTCGAAATCGCCGTCGGCGAGGAAGCGTGCCGCATCCAGGACCGACGTGTCCGAGGGCTCGATGCGGATCTCGTGGAACGTCGCGTGATCCAACCCCGCCGCATCCAACGAGCCCCGCACCCGCGTCATGTGCTCCGAGTCATTCAGATATGTGTCGGTAACTATCGCAATACGACTCATGCCGCGGGATGCAGCGCGCTCGCCCACCTCGGAGAGGCAACCGCGTCCGAAGGTCAGCCGCGGCATCTCGACCGTGAACGTGTCGGCGCCGCCGTCGCTGGGGGTGAAGTACTGGCAACAACCCATCTCGGCATCTCCTCCGTCGCGGCCATCGAGAGACTCCATCCAAAGTTGACGGATCGTCTCGACGAACGCAAGCTTCGTCCCACGCCCCGGAGGATCCTTCAATGAGTACGTTCAGCGAGCACCCGAAGAAGTTTGTCGACGTGCTCGGCAAATCCATGGCGTACGTGGAGATGGGCGAAGGCGACCCCATCGTCTTCCAGCACGGCAACCCGACCTCCTCTTATCTGTGGCGCAACATCATGCCCCACGTCCGCGGGCACGGGCGCTGCGTCGCTATCGATCTCATCGGCATGGGGGATTCCGCGAAGCTCGATGACCCGGGACCCGAGAGTTACACCTTCGCCGAGCACCGCGAGTACTTCGACGCCGCGCTGGACGCTTTGGGAATCACCCGGGACGTGACACTCGTCGTGCACGACTGGGGCTCGGCCCTCGGCTTCGACTGGGCCAATCGGAATCGAGACAGCGTGAAGGGTATCTGCTACATGGAGGCCATCGTCTGCCCGGTCGCGACATGGGACGACTGGCCCGAGGCGGCGCGCCAGGTGTTCCAGGCGTTCCGCTCGCCGGCGGGTGAGGGGATGGTGCTGGAGAAGAACGTGTTCGTCGAACGCGTCCTGCCGGGCTCCATCATCCGCAAGTTGGACGAGCAGGAGATGGACGTGTACCGCCGGCCCTTCGCCGAGCCCGGCGAAGACAGGCGCCCCACCCTCACCTGGCCGCGGCAGATCCCCATCGCCGGCGAGCCCGCCGACGTCGTCGCCATCGTGCGGGACTACGCCGACTGGCTCGCGGCGAGCGACGTTCCGAAGCTCTTCATCAACGCGGAGCCGGGCGCCATCTTGACGGGTCCCCAGCGCGCGTTCTGCCGCTCCTGGCCGAACCAGATCGAGGTCACGGTAAACGGCATCCACTTCATCCAGGAAGATTCCCCGGACGACATCGGCCGCACGATCGCGGACTGGCTGGATTAGTCAGGCGGAGAAACCGTAGAGCCGGGCGGCGTTGTCGCAGATGAGCTTGTGCCGCGTCGCCTCGGGCACGCCGGCGAGCTCCCGGTCGATGAACGACTGACTGTCCGGCCACACGCCGTCGGGATGGGGAAAGTCCGAGCCCCACATGATGGTGTCCTCGCCGAGCAGATCGATGAGCCGGAGG
>CBDTYP010000329.1:0-3831 GCA_965364645.1 uncultured Gammaproteobacteria bacterium
CCCCACAAGGATTCCGCCCGCATCATCGATCCGCCGTGGACCGAGGTGGCGTCAGGACACATCACGCCAGGCGCCAAGGCCCCCGCGGTACTGTTTCTGCACGGCTGCTCCGGGATGATTCGCGGGGGAATCGGCTATCGCGTTCTACTCATGACAAAGGGCTACGCCGTGTTCGAGCCCGATGCCTACGCGCGGCCCGGCTACAGTTGCGACAGCAGCTCGCTCTCCATGCGGCGCGAGGAGATCGCCTACGCGCTCGCACAGATTCGGAAGCTGCCCTGGGTCGATCAGGACCGCATCATCCTCATGGGCAACAGCCAGGGAGGCAGGGCCGTTGCCCGGTGGAACGAGCCCGGATTCGCGGCCCACGTGATTCTCGCCGCGAGCTGCGCTGTACGGAGCGATACTGGGCAGCGATCACCGCTGGCACCCGAAGGCGTGCCCGTTCTGTCCGTCATCGGCTCCGAGGACGACTACTTCGCCGGGAAAGAGTGCACGATCACCCGCACTATTGGCGGCTCGAAGGCCGTCGTGATTCTCGATGCCGGCCACGATATTCAGGGGCGCCCCGAGCTCAAGCAGGCGATCGGGACGTTTGTCGACACCTGCTGTCGATAGGGTCGCCGGCTCAGACCACCTGCAAGCGCACGCTGCCGAGAGCGCCGAAATCGGCCGTCGCCTCGTCACCCGCCGCGATGGGCAGCAACCCCCCGCAGGTACCGGTCATGACGCATTCCCCCGCGCGCAGACCCCGCTCCGCGACCAGGGGGTGCTGGAGCAGATATCCGACGGCCGCGTAGGGATTGCCCCAGATGAGCAGATCGCTCCCGCCGGTGGCGGCCTCGGCGCCGTTTATCGTGACGCGCAGGGGATGGTTGGAGAGATCGGCGTCTCTCCAGCCACCCGTCGGCTCCCCCGGGATGACGGCGATATTGGCCGCGCCGTCGCCAATGAGGAGCAGGCCCGCCTCCGTGAGATCCTCGTCTGAGCGGCAGCCGACCAGCTCGAAGGCCGGGCCGACATACTCGACGGCCGCCTCGACCTCGTCGTCCGTGTAGGGAGTGTCCCGGGGCGGCAGATCCTCCGCGAGCACCACCAGGAACTCGGTCTCGAGCCTCGGACCATGCTCGGCGTAGATCGGGACGGGTTCGCCCATGTCATGGAAGTGTGTCTTCAGAAGTGATCCTGCGAAGGGCCGCTCGAATCCCATCACGCTCATCGCCTTGTCGTTGGTGGCGCCGAGCTTCCAACCCACGACCTCGGAGCCGAACAACGCCGCCACCTCCGCCTGGAGCGCGTAGGCGTCTTCCTCGTTGGCGGGTCGGTCGGCTCCATCCACTGCAATGACGCCCCCATCCGTGCGGGCCTTCCACAGGGCTTTGGCCAGATCGCTGCTCATCCTCGGTCTCCTTCGTTCAATCCAGTTGCCCGGCGAAAAATGAGAACTGGGCCTCATTCCGGGCGTTTATGGTCGGGTTCACTCGGGATTCTACTGCGAATCCCCACCTGGTTCGCCGAAGCTATTCGGTGACTGGCTATGGTAGTCGTTGTAGACCTGTGACCCTGGACCCGAGACTGTGAGCAACGATACCGGATCGACCGACGGCGGGCAGATTCCCGGCGGCGAGGAGGCATCCCACGATGCCCTCGGCGATACGCAGCTCGGGCGCAGTCTGAAGGAGCTGATCAAGGAGATCGGCCGGGAGAAGGAGGCGCTGAAGCGCGCCCTGGACCCGGCGCTCGCGGACGAGACCGAGAAGCAGGCGGCGGAAGAGGATTTCGACCCGAGCATCTCCCGCTTCGATCAGGCCCTCGAGCTGGCCGCCACTGCGCCCCGGGATCCGAAGACGAATGGCAGCGACAGCGGGGATCGATCCGCAGACCATGCCGAGAGCCAGGTGGACGCGGCCCCGGCGTCCACACCGGCGCCCGCGGCCGCCGCCGGCGATTCCGCGGAATCACCGGCCGACGCTGCCATCTCAGAGGCCGTGAGCGGCATGGAGGAAGTGTTGCGCCGTTTCGCGGAGGCGGAACGCAAGCGTGCGGAAGAAGAGCTCGCCGAGTACAAGATCCAACTGAAGAAGGCGACGATGATCGTCATCAAGAAACAGGTGGACGCGGCCCGTGCGCGATGGACGGAGAGCCAGACCTTCAACGAGGCCAAGGTCGCGGAGCACTACCAGCGGCTCAAGGCCCTGGCCGACAAGGTGGCGAAGCAGAAGACGCAGATCCAGAAGGCCAAGCAGGAGCTCGAGAAGAAGCTCGAGGTGGCCGACCGGCTGCACACCGAGTTCGACGAGATCCGCAGCGTGCTGGACGGGCAGATCGGCGCAATCGATGCCCTGGATGAGGGTAACGGCGAAGACGAGGCCTGAGCGCGCGACATCCGCCGCACGTTGGGCTTCGCTGCGCTCAGCCCAACCTACAGGATGAATCCACTACTCGGCGCCGTAGGTTGGGCTGAGCGCAGCGAAGCCCAACATCCAGCGCGTCAGTTGCTGAACACGTCCGCGCCAGGCGGCGGGATAAACTCGAACAGCTCCGGCGCAAGCTCCGGATTCCGCTCCACCTCCGCGAAACGCAGCCGCGTCAGCTGTCCGAAGGCGTCCGTGAGCTCCATCACGCGAAGTGTGTCGCCGTCGAAGCCGAGGCGGATCTCCGTGAAGCTCGCCGCCTCGCCGAGCGGCGTGAGGCCCGCCCACGCGTAGCCGTCGGGGCCCTCGACGGCGCGCACGGCAAAGCTCTCCTCCACCGGCCGGTCCGAGGTCAGTAGCATCACGGGCGTATCGTCGAGTGCATCTCCGAGGGGCCGCACGGTCACCTGCTCGAGATCGCTGTCGTAGATCCAGACCTTCTCGCCGTCGCCGACGATCTCCTGCAGATAGGGCTTGGTGTAGTCCCAGCGGAAACGGCCGGGGCGCGCGATGAACACCATGCCGCTCGCGTCGTCGATCTGGCGGGCATCCTCGTCGAAGACGCTCTGCTGGAACTCCGCGCGCAGGGAGTGCACGTTGTCGAGGAAAGCCTGGAGGCGACCCGGCCCGTCGGCTGCCTCACCGGCTGCATAGGCGGGCAGCCCCAGGACGGAAACGATAAGAAGGACGATTGCTCTCACGGCCATGCCTCGAATGCCCGGCGCCATTGCCGGGCCAGATGGCACAGGCCATCGGCGCAGCAATCTACCCCGCGGGCGGTGGCGGCGCCAGCACTTCTCTGCCGCCGTTGGACTGCAGCGGCCCGACTACGCCCGACTCTTCCATCTGCTCGAGCATGCGCGCGGCCCGGTTGTAGCCGATCTTGAGCCGTCGCTGCACGCCTGAGATGGATGCCCGCCGCGTATCGGTGACGATGTGCACGGCCTGGTCGTAGAGTGGATCGCTCTCCCCGTCGGCGTCCTGGCCGGCAGGCATGAAGTTGGCGTCAAGGTTCCCCACCGCTTCGCTGGTGCCGTCGAGGATGCCGTCGAGATAGGCCGGCTGGCCCTGTTTGCGCAGGTGGTTGACCACCCGGTGCACTTCCTGATCCGAGACGAACGCGCCGTGGACGCGCTCGAGATTCGACGTGCCCGGGCCCAGATACAGCATGTCGCCGTGCCCCAACAGGGCCTCGGCGCCCATCTGGTCGATGACCGTGCGTGAGTCCACCTTCGCCGATACCTGGAACGCGATGCGGGTCGGGATATTGGCCTTGATGAGGCCGGTAATGACGTCCACCGACGGACGTTGCGTCGCGAGGATGAGATGCACGCCCGAGGCGCGGGCTTTCTGGGCGAGACGCGCGATGAGCTGCTCCACCTTCTTGCCCGTGGTCATCATGAGATCGGCGAGCTCG
>CBDTYP010000330.1:0-3800 GCA_965364645.1 uncultured Gammaproteobacteria bacterium
TCCCGGTCCTCGACGATGTCGCGAACGGTAAAACGCGCCTCGCCCAGATGATCGTAGAAGCATCGGCGATCGGTAACGCAGAACAGGTGCACGAGATGCTCGGCCTCAAGCCCGACGCAATCGCGGATCTTCTCCCGCTTGTCGAGATCGGCGGAACGCTTGTCGAACGCGTAGGTGCCGTAGATGCTGTGGAAGAGGCCCGCGACGCAGACGTCCGGCCCGTTCCCCCACGCCGCCAGCAGGTCGTGGGTACCTCGCAGGTGCTCCAACAGCGTGCCCCGGGAATGGGACGTGACGTCGGCGTCGAGCTCCCTCAGCAACGCGAGATAACGTGGGTTCACTTCTTCTTGACGACGCTGACGATGAAGAGAAGAACGACCGCGCCCACGACAGCGGTGATCAACGAACCGATGATGTTTGTCGCGCCGAGCCCCAGCACGCCGAAGAGGATACCCCCGAGCAGCGCACCGATAACGCCGACCACCATGTTGCCGACGAGACCGAAGCCCCGCCCCTTCATGATGTTGCCCGCGATCCAGCCCGCGACCAGGCCCACGATCAGAAAACCCACCAGGCCCAGTACGTTCATCGTTCTTCTACCCCCTTCGCTCGATTATTCGATTTCCAGCCGTCAACTCTGCAGCACCTCGAGATCGCGGTATAGATCCAATGCCTCCGGATTCGCGAGCGCCTCCTTGTTCTTGACGTCGCGGCCGTGCACGACGTCGCGCACGGCGAGCTCCACGATCTTGCCGTTCTTGGTCCGCGGGATGTCCGCCACCTGCACGATCTTCGCCGGAACGTGCCGGGGCGACGTGTTCGCCCGGATCTGGCCCCGTATCCGGTCCCGCAGATCGTCGTCCAGCGCGACGCCGTCGCGAAGCACCAGGAACAGCACCACCCGCACATCCCCGTCCCAGTCCTGACCGATGACGAGTCCCTCCACGACCTCGTCGAGCTGCTCGACCTGGCGGTAGATCTCCGCGGTGCCGATGCGCACGCCGCCGGGATTGAGGATGGCGTCCGAGCGCCCGTAGACGATCATGCCGCCGTGCTCCGTCATGGAAACGTAGTCACCGTGGCACCACACACCGGGATACTTCTCGAAATAGGCCGCCTGGTACTTGGCGCCGTCGGGATCGTTCCAGAATCCGACCGGCATGGACGGAAAGGGCGAACGGCAGACCAGCTCGCCCTTCTCACCGACCAGGGGATTGCCGCCGTCGTCGAACGCCGCGACGTCCATGCCGAGGCCGAGACACTGGATCTCCCCCCGGAACACCGGCAGCGTCGGATTGCCCAGCGCGAAACACGAGATGATGTCGGTGCCGCCGGTTATGGACGAGAGACAGATATCCTTCTTGATGTGCTCGTAGACGAAGTCGAAGCTCTCCGGCGCGAGCGGCGAGCCCGTGGACAACATCGATCGAAGGCTCGCGAGAGAGTGTGTCCGCGCCGGCTCGAGGCCCGCCTTCTTCACCGCGTCGATGAACTTCGCGGAGGTGCCGAAGTGCGTCATCCCCGTCTCGTCCGCGAAATCGAACAGCACGTTGCCATCCGGATAGAACGGCGCGCCGTCGTAGAGCAGGAGCGTCGCACCGGAAGCCAGCGCCGACGCGAGCCAGTTCCACATCATCCAGCCGCAGGTCGTGAAGTACATCACCCGATCGCCGTTGCGGATGTCGGACTGCAGCTGGTGTTCCTTGAGATGCTGAAGGAGCGTCCCGCCGGCGCCATGCACCATGCACTTGGGCACGCCGGTGGTGCCGGAGGAGTACATGATGAACAGCGGATGATCGAAGGGCAGCCGCGCGAACGGAATCTCCCCCGCCGCGGCCCCGGCGGTGAACGCCTCCAGGGTGATGGCCTTCGGCAGAGCATCGATCCGCGGCGACGTCTCCGTGTAAGGAACGACGATCACCTTCTCCACGGCCGGAACCTCTTTCAGGATGTCCGCGACCCGCCCCAGGGAGTCGTGCTTCCTGCCGTTGTAGAAATAGCCGTCGGCGGTGAAGAGCACCTTCGGCGCGATCTGCCCGAAGCGATCCACGACGCCGCGCACGCCGAAGTCCGGCGAGCAGGAGGACCACACGGCCCCGATGCTGGTGGCCGCCAGCATCGCGATGATCGCCTCGGGCATGTTCGGCAGATATCCCGCGACGCGATCGCCGCGGGCGACGCCCGCATCGGCGAGCGCGTTGGCGAGCACGGACACGGCGTCGTAGAGCTCGCCGAAACTCAGCGTCCGCCGCACCTGATCTTCGCCGCGGAACACGATGGCCTCGGCATCGTCCCGGCGCCGCAGAAGATTCTCCGCGTAGTTGAGCCACGCCTCGGGGAACCAGCGGGCCCCGGGCATGCTGCCAGCGTCCAGGAGCACGTCGTCGCCCCGCGTGTCGGCGATCACCTCGGCAAACCCCCACACGGCATCCCAGAACTGCTCCGGGTGCTCCACCGACCAGCGATGCAGGGATCGGTAGTCCTGCGCATCGACGTTCCAGGAACGATGCACGAATTCCGTGAAGCGGGTGATCTCGGCGGCCGCGATGCGCTCCGCGGACGGTTTCCAGAGCGGTTTGGTCATGGGCCCTGGCGCTCCCCCGCATCCCGGGGCACCGGGCGCGTGCTGCCATCCTCGTTCAGCGCGACGAAGGTGAAGTTGCCTTCGGTGACCTTGACCGCCTCCCCGAAGTTGTCCTCCAGGCGGCGTCGGGCCCAGGTCTCCACGTGCACGGTGATAGACGTCGTGCCGACCCGCTGGGTGTGGCAGAAACAGCTCACCTGATCGCCCACGTACACCGGCCGGTGAAAGCTCATGGCCTCGATGCCGACCGTCGCCACCCGCCCCCGGGCCTGCATGATAGCGTAGCTGCCCGCGGCCAGATCCATCTGCGCCAGCAGCCAGCCGCCGAAGATATCGCCGTAGGCGTTCGTGTCGGCGGGCATCGCTATGGTGCGCAGCTCTGCGTCCCGTTGCGGGGGACGTTCCTGTTCCGGCATGGGTGGCTCCTGTTCTCCTGTCGGGTATTGTAATCGGTGTCCGTTGCCTCTAGCGTTATGTCTTCCTGCAGGAGCGAGCTTGCTCGCGAATGGGGCGTCATTCGCGAGCAAGCTCGCTCCTACAGAGGTCCGACTGACCTGTGGATAGATGACGAATATCAACCCCTACGAAGACCAACTCCCGCAGACGCCGGCGAACTACGCGTCGCTGACGCCGCTCGGGTTCCTCGCGCGAACGGCCGGCGTCTATCCCGATCACCCGTCCGTGATCCACGGTGACACGCGCTACACCTGGGCCGAGACCTACGCCCGCTGCCGGCGGCTCGCGTCGGCGCTGGCAGGGCGGGGCATCGGCGCGGGCGACACTGTATCCATTATCGCGCCAAACGTGCCGGCCATCTATGAGGCGAGCTTCGGCGTTCCCATGCTGGGGGCCGTGCTCAACACCGTCAACACGCGCCTCGACGCGCGCACCATCGCGTTCATCCTCGAGCATGCCGAGGCGAAGGTGCTCATCACCGACCGGGAGTTCTCGGCCACGGTGGGGGCCGCCCTCGCCGAGATCGACCGGGAGCTGCTGGTCATCGACATCGACGACCCCCTGGCGCCCCCCGGGGAGCTGGTCGGGGAGACGACCTACGAGGCGTTCCTCGCCGAGGGAGACCCGGAGTTCACCTGGCAGCCCCCCGACGACGAGTGGAGCGCCATCTCGCTCAACTATACGTCCGGCACGACGGGGGATCCCAAGGGCGTCGTGTACCACCACCGGGGCGCCTACCTGAACGCACTCAGCACCGCCG
>CBDTYP010000331.1:0-3793 GCA_965364645.1 uncultured Gammaproteobacteria bacterium
CGACGGGCACCATGGAGTCGATAGCCTTGAGCCCGGTCTGCAGGGGCTGGCTCACCGATTGACGATCAATGACGCCGGGCGCAACCTTCTCGATTGGAGATGTCGTTTCGGCTTCGATGGGACCTTTGCCGTCTATGGGCTCGCCGAGCGAATTTACGACGCGCCCGAGCACTCCGCGGCCGATGGGCACTTCGAGGATGCGCCCCGTGCATTTGACGGTGTCGCCCTCGGAGATGTGCTCGTAGTCACCCATGATCACCGCGCCTACAGAATCGCGCTCGAGGTTGAGCGCGAGCCCGTACGTGTTGCCCGGAAACTCGATCATCTCGCCCTGCATCACGTCGCTCAGTCCGTGAACGCGCGCGATGCCGTCCGTAAGCGTCACCACCGTGCCTTCGGTGCGCGCCTCGACGCCGACATCGAAGTTCGCAATGCGCTCTTTGATGAGATCGCTGATTTCCGCTGCAGTGAGTGCCATTTTTCAGCCCCTGTAGAATCGTTAATCGGGGTCAGAGACCCTTCAGTGCTTCGATCACGATAGTGACTGGCCGAGCTGACCCAGCCGGCCGCGCAACGAAGCATCGATAACCGTATCGCCGGCGCGGATGATGACGCCGCCGATGAGTGAATCGTCCACCGTCACCGAGACGTCCACCTCGGTGCCCAGGCGTTTGCTCATGGAATCGGCGATGCTCTTCTCCTGTGCATCGCTCAACCCGAAGGCGCTGGTGACTTCCACGTGACTGCGGCCCTCGGCACGATCGCGCTCTTCGTCGAAGACCGCCGCGACACTCGCCATCTCCGCGAGGCGCTCGTTCTCGGCCATAACGCGAACCAGGTTCGCGCCCGTATCCGACAAACCGTCGCCGGCAACGTCAATGATGAGGGCGGCGACCTGTTGATCGTTGACTTTCGGATTGGCGATCAGTCCGAGCATGGTCGGGTCCTGCATGACCAACGTCAGGAGCTTGAGCATGTCGCTCCACTCCGCAACCTTGCCCTCTTCCTGAGCCTGCTTGAACGCGGCCAGCCCGTAGGGACGTGCAAGTGCGCTTGCGTCTTCCATCTAACGTCGCCCTTAGAGCTGCGCCGCCAGGCGACTGAGCTGCTCGGTGTGCGCCTTCTCGTCCACCTCGCGCCCGAGCACCTGCTCCGCGCCCTGGATCGAGAGCTTGACGACATCCTCGCGCAGCTTCTCGCGGGTCTGGTTCGCCTGCTGCTCGATCTCGGCTTCCGCCGCGCGCAGCATGCGTTCGCCCTCGGCGCGGCCATCGCCCTTCGCCTCGTCGACGATCTCGTCGCCGCGCTTGTGCGCCTGGGCGAGGATCTCCTTCGCCTGGTCCTTGGCCTCGCGAATGACCTCGATGGCCTTCTGCTCGGCAAGCTCCTGCTCGTGCCGTCCGCGTTCGCCTGCCGCGAGTCCCTCGGCGATCTCGGTCTTACGATCTTCCATCGCCTTGATGATGTGCGGCCAGATGAACTTCAGACAGAACCACACGAACACGATGAACGTGATGCTCTGCCCAATCAGCGTAGCGTTGATATTCATGGGTCGGCCCCCGGTCCTTACGCTTCCGGGCTAACCGGCGCCGCCGACAACGGCGAACAGCACATACAAGCCGATAGCGATCGCGATAATCGGCAGAGCGTCCACGAGACCCATCACGATGAAGAACTGCGTGCGCAGCATCCCCAGCATTTCGGGCTGACGCGCGATTCCCTCGAGAAAACGTGCGCCGAGGATGCCGATACCGATAGCCGCACCCGCGGCGCCGACACCGAGCATGATGCCACCGGCGATGTACAGCAATGCGATTGATTCCGTCATTACGAGTCTCCTGTTCGGAATTCGATCTAAGTTTCTATGGTTTTAATTGGTATCTAATGTGCCTGGTGCGCCATATCAAGGTACACGATCGTCAGGATCATGAAGATGAACGCCTGAAGCAGCACGATCAGAATGTGGAAAACGGCCCATGCCCACTGCAACCCGCCGCCTATCAGCCCCCACATGAGACCGCCGCTGTAGAGCAATGCGATGAGGATGAAAATCATCTCACCGGCGTAGAGGTTGCCGAACAGCCGCAAGGCGAGCGATACGGGTTTGGAGATCAGGCTTACACCTTCCAGCAGCAGGTTCACCGGGAACATCCACTTCGGAAACGGCTGGAACGCGAGCTCGCCGAAGAAGCCTCCGGCCCCCTTCTCCTTGATGCTGTAGTAGATCATCAGCACGAACACAGCGAGTGCCATGCCGAAGGTAGCGTTGGGGTCGGTGGTGGGGACGACTTTCATATAAGGAATGCCGAGCTTCGTCGCGAGCGCGGGAATCCAGTCGACCGGCACGAGGTCCATGAAATTCATCAACAGGACCCACACGAACAAGGTCAGCGCGATAGGCGCGACCAGATCATTCTTCGCGGTAAAGGTGCCGCGCACGTTGTCGTCGATGAACTGAATAATCATCTCGACGAAGTTCTGCCACCTGCCGGGCACACCGCTGGTGGCCTTCGATGCGGCCTTGTAGAAGAAGAACAGGAACAAGGCGCCGAGGCCGATGGACCAGAACATGGTATCGAGATGGATGGCCCAGAAGCCCATCGCCTTCGCCTCGGCGGCGCCGTGGGCGATACCGATGCTGCCATCCGCTTTGACCCCGAGCGTGAGGTTCTGCAGGTGATGCTGGATGTATTCGCTGGAAGTTGGGTTTTCCGACGCCATGCTCTATCTCTGCCCGAGGGGCGTTGTCTCAGCCGTCAGCTGCCTCGCACCGATACGACGACTCCCGTCGCCTTCACCAACACGTAGCCCACAATGAGGGCCAGTACGTTCACCGCCGTCACAAGGGCGAAGACCGTGCCGAACATGAGCACCGCCAACACCATCTTGACGATCTCCGCCCGTAACATGATCCCCGCCGTCTCCACCGGCGACCTGCCGGGGTAGCGACGAAACACGCGGCGCGCGAAGTAGAAGTCCGGGACCAGGGAAATCATCCCACCGAGCAGCGCCGAATAGGCGGCCTCTACTCCATGCCCCAGGGCTACGCCGGCAACCGCAAGCATCACCAGAGCCTCCGCCCAGAGAAACTGGCCGAAGGCGCCCGCATACTTCGCAGTATTTCCCACCCCTGCCGCCAGGCCTGCCTCCCGTCGGTCCGCCGATCCCCGCGATTATTCTCGCGCTCGGGACCCGGACCTGCCTCGGCGGATGACCCGGGGCCTATTCACCCCGAGGTCGCTCGAAAGACCGGGGAGTATACGGTCGGCAGCGGGGGACGATCAATGGTGGCAGCCCTGCCCCACCCGTTAACCGGCCGCTATTTGATGCGTTCGAGTATGCCGTCGAGCTCGTCGAGGCTCGTGTAGTGAATGACGAGCCGGCCCTTGCCGCCGGCGCCGCCGACGATCTGCACCCGGGCGCCCAGCCGCTCGCCGAGCTTCTCCTCCAGGCGGCGCACATCCGGGTCATCCCCTGCACCCGTCTCGGCGGGCGCCGGTTTCTTCACGCGACGCACCAGCTCCTCGGTCTGCCGGGCGGTCAAGCCCCGCGATACCACCTCGCGGGCCGCCTGGGCCTGGGCATCGCCCTTCAGCGCCAGCAACGCGCGAGCGTGGCCCATGTCGAGCTCGCCCTGCTCGACCAACGTGCGGGTTTCGTCCCCGAGATCCAGGAGCCGCAGCATGTTGCTGACCCCGACCCGCGAGCGGCCGATGGCCTCGGCCGCCTCCTGATGCGTCAGGTTGAATTCCTCGATGAGACGCCCCACGGCAGCCGCCTCTTCGATGGGATT
>CBDTYP010000332.1:0-3764 GCA_965364645.1 uncultured Gammaproteobacteria bacterium
GACTCCGGCCTCGACATCGACGCGCTGAGGGACGTCGCCCGGGGCGTGAACACGCTGCGCAGTCCCGATCGCGCCATCGTGCTCGTCACCCACTACCAGCGCCTGCTCAGCTACATCACCCCGGACTTCGTGCATATCCTGAGCGACGGCCGCATCGTCAAGTCCGGCGGGCGAGAGCTCGCGCTGGAGGTCGAGGAGGAAGGCTACACCCAGCTGCGCCGCAAGGCAGCCCCGGCATAGCCCCCACGTAGACATGTCCGCTCCCGCCGTCGAACATTTCCTCGCGGAGTTTTCCGCGACGCAGAGTGCGCTTCCCGGCCAGGGCGTCGACTGGCTGGATCGATCCCGCAACGTCGCGCTTGACGCCTTCGCGGTGAGCGGCTTCCCCACGCCCCGCAACGAGGACTGGAAGTACACCCGGGTCACGCCCATCGAGAAGCGCGGCTTCACGCTCCCCGGCCGCAGCGGAGCCCATCTCCAACCCGCCGACGTGGAGCGCTTCTTCTTCGGCGGGCTGGACTGCGAGCAGCTGGTATTCGTCGACGGTCGTTACGTCGACGCCCTCTCCCGGCGCAACGTGGTGGAGAGCGGCGTGCGCATCACCACGCTGGAGAGCGCCATGAACGCGTCCTCTCAGCTCCTGGAGACGCACCTCGGGCACTACGCCGGCACCGAAGGCCGGCCCTTCTCGGCACTCAACACGGCCTTCATGACCGACGGCGCCGTCGTGCACGTGAAGAACCGGAGCGCCGGCCGTCATCCCGTGCACCTGCTCTTCGTCGCCACCGCCGAGGACGTCGTCGCCCACCCCCGGGTGCTGGTCGTCGCGGAGGCCGCGAGCCAAACCACCATCATCGAGAGCTACGTGAGTCTCACCGAAGGCTGCTACTTCACCAACGCGCTCACCGAGGTCGTGTTGCTGGAGGAGGCCCGGGTGGATCACTACAAGCTGCAGGAAGAGAGTAACAAGGCCTTCCATATCGCGACCCTGCAGGTGCGCCAGGAGCGCGACACGCACTTCGCGTCCCACTCCATCTCCTTCGGCGGCCAGCTGGTCAGGAACGACATCAACGTGGTGCTGGACGACGAGGGCGCCTCGTGCCTCCTGAACGGATTGTTCATGGCCCGCGGCCGCCAGCACATGGACTACCACACCCGGGTCGATCACGCGAAGCCCAACGGCTCCAGCGAGGAGGTCTACAAGGGCATCCTGGACGGGCGCGCCCGGGGCGTCTTCAACGGGCGGGTCAAGGTGCACCCGGATGCCCAGAAAACCGACGCGCACCAGTCCAACAAGAACCTCCTGCTGTCCAGGGACGCGGAAGTCGACACGAAGCCCGAGCTCGAGATCTACGCCGACGACGTGAAGTGCTCCCACGGCGCCACCGTGGGCCAGCTGGACGAGCAGTCGCTGTACTACCTTCGCTCCAGAGGCATCGGCGAAGCCCAAGCCCGGGGCCTGCTGACCTACGGCTTCGCCAGGGACATCCTCGAGCGCGTGGAGCTCGCACCGCTGCGCGAGAAGCTCACCCTCGAGCTCCTCGATCGCATGCCGAACGCGGAGCAGATACGGGAGATGGTGCAATG
The DNA here is from genome assembly GCA_965364645.1 of uncultured Gammaproteobacteria bacterium. GTDB lineage: Bacteria > Pseudomonadota > Gammaproteobacteria > HK1 > HK1 > JAABYT01. Next base: position 1,588 of record CBDTYP010000332.1, read on the forward strand.
AATGCGGTGACAAGTCAGGACGACAACAAGGGCAGTAACCTCTACGACGTGCACGCGATCCGCAAGGACTTCCCGATCCTGCACCAGGAGGTGAACGGCCACCCGCTCGTCTATCTGGACAACGGCGCCACCAGCCAGAAGCCCCAGTCGGTCATCGATGCCGTCCGCCACTACTACGAACGGGACAACGCCAACGTGCACCGCGGCGTGCACGCGCTCTCCGAACGGGCCACCAACGACTACGAAGGCGCGCGGGACATCGCCCAGCGCTTTATCAACGCAGGCGATCGCGCCGAGACGATCCTCGTTCGCAGCACCACCGAGGGCATCAACCTCGTCGCCCAGGCCTACGGCCGCAAACATTTGAAGGAAGGCGACGAGATCATCATCTCCACCATGGAGCACCACTCCAACATCGTGCCCTGGCAGATGGTGGCCGGGCAGACCGGCGCCGTCGTCCGGGTGATCCCCATCAACGACGCGGGCGAGCTGGACATGGATGCCTACCTGGAGATGCTGGGTCCGAAGACCCGCATCGTCTCCGTGACCCACGTGTCCAACGCGCTCGGCACCATCACCCCCGTGAAGGCGATCATCGACGCCGCTCACGACGCCGGCGCCGTCGTCATGCTGGACGGCGCCCAGGCCGCGCCGCACCTGTCTATCGACGTCCAGGCGCTGGACTCGGACTTCTACACGTTCTCGGGACACAAGGTCTTCGGCCCCACAGGCATCGGCGTGCTCCACGGCAAACGCGCGCTGCTCGAAGAGATGGACGCCTACCAGGGCGGCGGCGACATGATCCTCACCGTGAGCTTCGACGGCACCACCTTCAACGACCTCCCCTACAAGTTCGAGGCCGGCACGCCGAACATCGCCGGCGCCATCGGCCTCGGCGCGGCTCTCGAGTACCTCACGAATCTCGGCATCGACGGCGTCGACGCCCACGAGCACGCTCTGCTCGAAGCCGCCATGAGCAAGGTGGCCGAGGTGCCCGGCGTGCAGATCATCGGCACCGCGCGGGAGAAGTCCAGCATCGTCTCCTTCGTCATGGAGGGCGTGCACCCCCACGATCTGGGCACCATTGTCGACAGCGAGGGCGTCGCCATTCGCACCGGCCACCACTGCGCCATGCCGCTCATGAAACGCTACGGCGTGGCCGCGACCGCGCGCGCGTCCTTCGCCCTGTACAATACCCTGGAAGAGGTGGACGCACTGGTCGCCGCCCTCTGGAAGGCGAAAGAGGTATTCGACAGGTAATGGACATGCGGGCCCTCTACGAGGAGGTCATCCTCGATCACAATCGCAACCCGCGAAACTTCGGCAGGAAGCCCGAGGGCAGCGTCTGCTCGGCACACGGCCACAATCCGCTCTGCGGCGACGAGGTGCAGGTGCACATCAAGGTCGCCGACGGCGTCATCGAGGACATCGCCTTCGAGGGCCACGGCTGCGCCATCTCCACGGCATCGGCATCCTTGATGACCGAGGCGTTGAAGGGCAAGAGTCAGGCGGAGGCCGCCGCGCTCTTCGACGCCATTCACAAGTACCTGACCGAGCAGAATGCGGGCGCCGAGGATACCGACGCCCTGGGCAAGCTCACCGTGCTGGGAGGCGTCAAGGAATATCCCATGCGCGTCAAGTGCGCGACCCTCGCCTGGCATACGCTGCAGGCGGCGCTGGAGCACGACGCGAACCCCGTCACCACGGAATAGCGGCCCGGCTTCTTCATGAACAACCTCACCGACTGGCTCGACAAGGTTCAGAGCGATGAGGCCGTCGACCGTGACGCCATCCGCGAGCGGGTCATTGCCGCCTTGAAGGAAATCTTCGATCCGGAGCTGCCCGTCAATATCTACGATCTCGGGCTCATCTACGATGTCGAGGTGGACGACGCCGCCGTCGTCGAGGTGAAGATGACGCTCACCACGCCGGGCTGTCCCGTCGCCCAGACATTCCCCGGCGAGGTGGAGAGTACCGTCCGAGGGGTAGACGGCGTCACCGCCGCCCACGTGGATCTCGTCTGGGATCCGCCCTGGTGCGCGGACAACCTCAGCATGGAGGTGAAGCTCCAGCTGGGGCTGCTCTGACATCGTGGCCGACTGGACCGACGTGGCTCCCGCCGGGGAGATCGCCCCCGGCGACTACCGGGTCGTGGACATCGACGACGCGCTCATCGC
>CBDTYP010000333.1:0-3740 GCA_965364645.1 uncultured Gammaproteobacteria bacterium
CCACGTTCATCTCCTGGCAACTCAAACCCACCTGCAGGCCTTGGCCAAGATGATGCAGTCGCTTGGGAGACGTTATGTCAAACGCTTCAATCACATCCATGATCGAACAGGCACATTGTGGGAGGGAAGATACAAAGCCAGCCTCGTATCGACTGACGAGTACTTATTGACGTGCTACAGATACATCGAGCTCAATCCCGTTCGCGCGGGCATTGCCGGAAATCCCGGAGAATATAGATGGTCAAGCTATCGACACAACGCGCAGGGTGCCTTTGACAGCCTGATTCTCGAGCACGAGACGTACGTGTCGTTGGGAACCGATGCAAAGGCAAGGAGGCGCACATATCAGAACATGTTCGCGACCGAAATCGGAGAGAACACTCTGTCGGATATCCGCAGCTCCGCCAACGGCGACCTCGTATTCGGGAACGAGGACTTCAAAAATGAGATGGAACTAGCGCTTGATCGACGAACTCGTGCCCGCAAGCCCGGGCGCCCGAGAAAGAGAGAAATAGGTCTCTGACCCCGATTTAGTTCCGAACGGAGGGATGCCGCGTCTATGAGGTGACGAATCTGCCTGCGGAGGTGCCGGCTATGCGGCCGAGTACGGCGCCGGCCATGAGGCCCGTGCCGCCGGGGTAGTTGAAGTAGAAGAGGCCGCCGACCATCTCGCCGGCGCTGTAGAGGCCGCGGATCGGGCGGCCGTCGCGATCCTGGACCGACGCGCCGGTGTCGATGCGCACGCCGCCGAAGGTGAAGGTTATGCCGCAGGTGATGGCATAGGCTTCGAAGGGGGGCGTGTCCAGGCGGTTTGCCCAGTTCGACTTCGGGACGGCCAGCCCGACGGTGCCGCGACCGTCCTTCACGTTGGGGTTGAAGGGCACATCGTCCATGACAGCGTCGTTGTACGCCTGGATGTTCGCCAGCGCACGCGACGGATCCACGCCCTCCAGCTTCTCAACCAGCGCCTCGAGCGTATCCGCCGAAACCTTCGTCACTTCCCGGATGCGGTACTCGTCTCTCAGCAGGTGCAGCACCTTGCTGTCGAATATCTGCCAGGCGAACTGGCCGGGCTGGGCAAGGATGACGCGTCCGTACTTCGCGTAGGTATAGTTGCGGAAATCCGCGCCCTCGTCCACGAAGCGCTCGCCGTTGGCGTTCACCATGATGCCGAAGGGGTAACTGTGCTTCTGGAAAGCATCGCCGACGGCGAGATCGCCGAACTCGGGGGCGTTCCTCTCCCAGCCGACGGCGTGGCAGCCGGACCAGTTGCCGGCGGGCGACGCGCCGACCTCCAACGCCATGCGGATGCCCTCGCCCGTATTGAAGCGCGTGCCGCGTACCTTGGCCAGATCCCAGCCCGGACCGAGGTAGCGCGTGCGCCACTCGGCGTTGGCCTGGAAGCCGCCGGCGGCGAGGACAACGGACCTGGCCGCGATATCGACGCTCTCGCCGCCGATGCGCGCCCGGGCGCCGGTGACGCCACCATCGTCCCGCAGCAGGCTCTCGGCGCGGGCCTCGTAGAGGATCTCGATGCCGGCCCGCTCCGCTGATGCCGTCCATGCCTCCACGAGCCCCGGGCCGCCGCCGTAGGCCTCAACGGCGAGCCCGCCCCAGAACACGAAGCGCCCGTCCACCTCGAAGGCCTGGCGGCCCCAGATGGGTGCGAAGCGGATGCCGTTGCCGCGCATCCACATCATGGTGTCCCGGCTGCGGGTGACCAGCAGCTCGACCAGATCCGGATCGCAGCGATACTCGGTGACCCGGCCCATGTCGTCGAAGAAGCTGTCCTCGGGATAGCTGCCGAAGTCCGTGCGAGCGAGCTCGTCCTCGGTGAGGTCGGGCATGAGGGCGACGAGATCGTCGACGCCCCGGTAGGCGAAGCGCATGGCGCCGGCGGTGAAGCGGGTGTTGCCTCCGGCCTCGTCCCGGGGAGCGCACTCGAGCATGAGGACACCGGCACCCTGCTCACGGGCGGCGTGGGCGGCGGCGAAGGCGGCGTTGCCGGCGCCGATGACGAGCACGTCTGTCTTGATTGGGTCGGTCACGTGAATAACGGATGAATACCGTGTGCTATCAGGCCGCGGAGTGGCCCTTCATCTCGACCTTGACGTTGTCCTCTTCGCTGAGCCCCTCGTAGTACTCGCGCAGGATGGCGAGCACTTCCGGGCGGCTGAACTTGTCCGGCACCTCTTCGCCCTCGGACAGCAGCTTGCGCAGCTTCGTCCCCGAGAGCAACAGACGGTGCTCGGGACCGCATTGACAGGTGCGCATGGATGCCATGCCGTCACAGCGGTAACACCAGAAGGTCCAGTCGATCTTCAGCGGCCGGATCTCGAGAGCGTCCGGGGGGATCTCGTCGAATATGTGATGGGCGTCGAAAGGACCGTAGTAGTCGCCGACACCCGCATGATCTCGACCGACGAGTTGCTCGGAGCAGCCGTAGTTCTGACGGAAGAGGGCATGCAGCAGCGCCTCGCGCGGTCCCGCGTAGCGCATGTCGAGGGGATAGCCCGCGTGAATGACCGTATTCTCGACGAAGTAGTTCTCCAGCAGCACGTCGATGGCCCGGGCACGCACGTCGGCGGGAATGTCTCCGGGCTTCAGGCGGCCGAGCAGCGAATGCACGAGGACGCCATCTCCGACCTCGATGCCGATCTTGGCGAGATACTCGTGGGAGCGGTGCATGGGATTGCGGGTCTGGAACGCCGCCACCTTGGACCAGCCCCGTTCCTCGAACATGGCGCGGGTCTGGGCCGGGGTAAGAAAGAGATCGCCGAACTCATCGGCGAAGTAACTCGTCGAGAGCACCCGCACCGGCCCTCCCAGGTTGACGTCGCCCTGGGCCATGACCATGGCCACACCGGGATGCTCGGTGTCGGTGGTCTTGAACACGGACTGGCACTCGTGGGCCTTGTCGATGGAATACTTCTCCGAGACCGTCATGGTCGCGAGCGGCTCGCCGGTCTCGGGATCGATGAGGGCGATATCGTCACCCTCGGCGATGCCGTCGGCGGTCTCGGTGTCCACCGACAGCGTGATCGGGATCGGCCAGAAGACGCCGTTCGCCATGCGCATGTCGTCGCATACGCCTCGCCAATCGTCGTGCCCCATGAAGCCCGCGAGGGGCGTGAAACCGCCGATGCCCATCATCACGAGATCCCCGGCTTCCCGGGAGGTGATGGTAATGGCGGGCAGCGTTGCGGCGCGCACCCGCTCGGCCTCGAGGGCGGCGCCCTCCAGAAGCAACGGGCGGAGCTTGGTGGAGCCGTGCGGGCTGACGAGTGACGACATTCGAAGTCCCCCTGGGTGGGCGGCCGGCGTAGCCTGGGACCTTATCCGGGCGGGGGGCGGAATCCAACCAGTATCGGCTTTGAGAGTCATAGACTCGGCTTATTCGTGGCCGGGGAGACTGTACTGAATCTATCGGGAGAGACGGTCTCGCAGGACGTTTTTCTGGACCTTGCCCATGGCGTTTCGTGGCAGCTCCTCTACCACGGCGACCTGCTTCGGGAGCTTGTAGGCGGCCAGCAGGGGGCGCAGCGCCGTGATGATCTCCTCCTCGCTCGGCGCGTTGCCCCGGGGCACCACCACCGCCACCACGCGCTCGCCGAAGTCCGTGTCGGGCACGCCGATGACCGCGGACTCGTCGACGTTGTCGAGCCCGTCGATACAGATCTCCACCTCTTTCGGATACACGTTGTAGCCGCCGCTGATGATGAGATCCTTGTCGCGGCCGA
>CBDTYP010000334.1:0-3735 GCA_965364645.1 uncultured Gammaproteobacteria bacterium
GGATGCAGCCTAGCCGGCATTGCCCGCCCCCTCGTCGGCCATCTCATCCGCGAGGCTCTGGCCTTCCGCGAAGTCTAAGCTGCCCTCATAGATAGCCCGCCCCGTGATCGCCCCGACGACGCCCTCGTCGGCGACTTCGCACAACGCGCGAACGTCGTCCAGGGAATGTATGCCGCCGGACGCTATCACGGGGATCTTTATCGCCTGGGCGAGCTTGACCGTCGCGTCGACGTTCGCACCCGACAGCATGCCGTCGCGCTCGATGTCCGTATAGACGATGCACTCGGCGCCGTCGCGCTCGAACTGTTGAGCGAGATCGATGACGTCATGGTGGGAGAGCTTCGACCACCCATCCGTGGCGACCTTGCCGTTGCGCGCGTCGAGGCCGATGAAGATGTGTCCCGGAAACTCCGCGCACACGTCCGCGACGAAGTGCGGCGCGTTCACCGCCCTGGTGCCGATGATCGCGTACCTTACGCCGGCATCCAGATAGGACTGGATGGTGTCGTCGTCGCGAATCCCGCCGCCGACCTGAACCGGAATCTCGGGAAAGCGCTCCGTTATGCCGTGAATGACTTCCGCGTTCTCCGGCCGGCCGCTCACCGCGCCATCGAGATCGACGATGTGCAGGCGGCGACACCCGGCATCCGCCCAACGCTGGGCCACTTCCAGAGGATCGTCGGAAAACACCGTTTCGTCATCCATGCGGCCCTGGCGCAGACGCACGCAACGACCGCCTTTGAGATCAATCGCAGGTATGAGAAGCATCAGTGGGCCTCGTCCCAGTTCTTGCCAACGCCGACATCCACCTTCAACGGTACGCTGAGCTCCGCCGCGGCCTCCATCTGCTCGATAACAACTGCCTTGACGTCGGCGACCGAATCCGCGTGCACTTCGAAGACCAGCTCGTCGTGGACCTGCATTATCATGCGCGCCCGTGCGCCGCTGTCCTCGAGCCAGTGGTGCAGGGTAATCATCGCCCGCTTGATGATGTCCGCCGCGGTGCCCTGCATGGGCGCGTTGATGGCGGTGCGCTCGGCGTACTGCCGCCTCGCGGGGTTCCCCGCCTTGATCTCCGGCAGATACAAGCGGCGGCCGAAGACAGTCTCCACGTAGCCACGGTCCCGGGCGCTCTCCCGGGTCTCGTCCATGAACTGCTTAACACCCGGGTAGCGCGCGAAGTAGAGATCCACGTAGTCCTGGGCATCGCGCCGGGGGATGCCGAGTTGGCGTCCGAGTCCGAACGCGGACATCCCGTAGATGAGGCCGAAGTTGATGGCCTTCGCGCTGCGCCTCTCGTCGTCGCTCACCTTGCCGAGTGCGACGCCGAAAACCTCGGCTGCGGTGGCGCGATGAATGTCCTCGCCACTCTCGAATGCCTGCTTCAGCCCCTCGTCGCCGGAGAGATGCGCCATGATGCGCAGCTCGATCTGCGAGTAATCGGCGGCCAGCAGGCGAGCGCCCCGCGGCGCGACGAACGCCTGGCGAATGCGCCGCCCCTCGTGGGTCCGCACCGGAATGTTCTGCAGGTTGGGATCAGTGGACGATAGTCGTCCGGTGGATGCCACGGCCTGACGGTAGCTCGTGTGCACCCTCCCGGTCTCGGGATTAATGCACGCCGGCAGGGCATCGGTGTACGTGGACTTGAGCTTGCTCATGCCGCGGTACTCGAGGATGAGCTTCGGCAGGGGATAGTCGTGGGCCAGCTCCTGGAGCACGGATTCCGCCGTCGACGGCTGCCCCTTGGGCGTCTTCTCGAGAACCGGGAGCTCGAGCTTCTCGAACAGGATCCCCTGGATCTGCTTCGGAGACCCCAGATTAAACTCTTCGTCGGCCTCCGCGTAAGCCTGGTCGGCGATGTCCACCATGCGTTCGGCGAGCTCCACACTCTGGGCCTCGAGCATCTTTCGGTCCACGAGGACGCCGTTGCGCTCCATCGTCGAGAGCACCGGCACCAACGGCATCTCGATCTCCCGGAACAGGCGCTCGAGGGTCGGCACTTCCTGCAGGCTCGGCCACAAGGCCTGGTGCAGCCGCAGCGTGACGTCGGCGTCCTCCGCCGCGTAGGGCCCGGCCTCGTCGAGCGCAATCTGATTGAAGGTCAGCTGCTTCGCCCCCTTCCCGGCGATGTCCTCGAAGTGAATGGTGCGATGGGTGAGGTACTTGAGCGCGAGGGAGTCCATGTCGTGCCGCGTAGCCGTGCTGTCGAGCACGTAGGACTCCAGCATCGTGTCGAAGCCTACCCCTTCGAGCTTTACCCCGTGGCGCGCCAGCACGCTCATATCGTATTTGAGGTTCTGTCCGACCTTCGTCTGCTTCGGATCCTCGAGAAGGGGTTTCAGCTGTGCGAGGAGATCCTCGCGGGAGATCTGCTTCGGCGCGTCCTCGTAGTCGTGGGCGCAGGGTACATAGGCCGCCTCTCCAGTCTGCACGGCGAACGATACGCCGACGAGATCCGCCACCATGTAGTCGAGACTGGTGGTCTCCGTGTCGAAGGCGAAAAGATCCGCCTTTCCCAGGCGCTTGATCCAGGCGGCCAGGCCCTTCTTGTCGAGGATGGTCTCGTAGCTCGCGTCGGGATCGGTCTTCGCTCCCGCGTCTTCACCCGCGAGAACCTCCGACAGCCAGGTCTTGAACTCGAGCTCCCCGTAGAGCTCGCGGAGCGCATCGGTGTCCGGGGCCGTACGCTCGAGATCCGAGGGGCCCTGATCGAGCTCGACATCGCACTTGATGGTGACGAGTTCCCGCGAGAGTGGCAGGCGCTCGAGGCACCCGCGCAGATTCTCGCCGACCTTTCCGCCGATGTCGTCGGCATTCTCCATCACTCCGTCGAGAGTGCCGTACTCTTTCAACCACTTGACCGCCGTCTTCGGTCCGACCTTCGGCACGCCGGGGACATTGTCCACCGCGTCGCCGACGAGGGTCAGGTAGTCGACCATCTGCCCCGGCGCGATACCGAACTTTGCCTCCACGCCTTTCGGATCGAGGAGGCTGTCATCCATGGTATTGACCATGGTCACGGTCTTGTTGACCAGCTGCGCCATGTCCTTGTCGCCTGTGGAGATTGTGATGCCGAAACCATCCTTCTTTCCCTGCACGGCCAGGGTGCCGATGACATCGTCCGCCTCGACGCCGGGCACCTCGAGAAGCGGTATGCCCAGAGCCTTGACCAGTTCTCGGATCGGGTCCAACTGCTTGCGCATCTCGTCCGGCATGGGAGGACGATTGGCCTTGTACTCGGCGTACAGGTCGTCCCGGAAGGTCTTGCCCTTGGCGTCGAAGATCACCGCAAGATGCGTAGGCTCGTAGACGGACAGGAGCTTGCGCAGCATGTTCGTGATGCCGTAGGCGGCGCCGGTCGGCATCCCCTTGGAGTTGCTCAGGCTCGGCATCGCGTGAAACGCGCGGTAGAGATAGGAGGATCCGTCGACCAGGACCAGGTGCTTCTTCGGCTTGGGCATAGTACGAGACCGTGGACTACGAAACGAGTATGTGGCAGCGCCGTGACGGAAGTCTACAGGGAGTTCATTGGTTCCGCAGAATCCCACCGGAGTGGCGAAACGCCGATCCAGGCGACGTGGATACGCCGCGATCGGTAGACAACTGAGGGTAAGTAGTCGAAGCTATTATCACGAATCGCGACCGATACCTTACACCATTAAAGACTGAGCGCTTTTGTCAAAATCATCAGCCATTCTCCTGGCGTCCCTCGCGGCATGGATTGCCTTTCCCCAG
>CBDTYP010000335.1:0-3708 GCA_965364645.1 uncultured Gammaproteobacteria bacterium
AAGGACTGTGGGCTACGGGGCGCCCCGGTTTCTTCTGGCGCATAGAGTATCCGTACATCGGGCCACGGCACAGGGAGCCCGAACGAGTCAGTCGCCACCCAGGGTAGTGGTGTGGCGGGATTAATAGCGGTCCAGGGGACGTTCGCCACCTGGCTCAGGCGTGAGGCCTCAGGTCGGAGGCCATGGAGGTCTGACTGGATCGCAGACGATTGCCGTTGGTTCGGAACCACGGCACCGGATGCGCAGGATCGCGCAACGTGTCGTAAGGGATACGACGTACGGATTTGGAAATGGATCTCCAGCGCTCGAACGAGCGTCCGGCCGCTGCCTGAAAGGGCAGCGGCCGGGTCACGGACCCCCTCGGCACACCTCCCCAATACCCCCCAAGTGGCCTTTGTGGCCATCTCGACAACCCGTTGAGATTTCGACACCGGCTGCCCGGATGATTGTGTGAGGGCCCTCACACAATCCCTCCGATTGAGTGTCGGCCATCACATGTTCGGCGCGGATTTTGGCTCCGTTCACCTGGCACGGATCCTGCTTTGTATATGGCAACGAGCAAATAACGAATCGGCAGGTAGTAGGCATCATGGGAACCGAAGGACGAAGGGCGGCACAGATGAAGGGAACCTCATTCCTGGCTTCCGGCAGGGGCATCGGCGCCAGGCAGCGCAACAAGGGATTCAAGCTGATCGAGTTCGTCGTAGTGCTCGCCATCGCCAGCACCGTGGGCGTCTCCGCCGTCTCCGCCTCCTACGACTCCGGCGCCGACTCGAGCCAGGGGCCCCGCGCGAACGCCCAGCTGGCCCTTGCAGAGGCCGCCGCGCGGCAAGAGCAGTACTTCCTCCTCAACAAGCGCTACACGCCGCATCTCGACGCACAGGGCCTCGGTCTCGAAGACACCACGACCCCGGGCGGTCACTATGCTCTCCAGGTCGACATGCCCGCCAACGCCTGCCCGACCGGGTACTGCTACATATTGAGCGCCGTGCCCCAGGGAACGCAGGCGGAGGATGCCTGCGGCACCCTCAGCCTGACCTCGGATGGCGCGAAGCTGCCGGCCGGCTGCTGGTAGAGAGCGGCGCCGGAAGCTTCGACTCGACGTATCTTCGGGGAATCGCTCCGGTTCCGGAGCGTGCGCTTACTTCCAGCAATCGGTTGGCGACTTGATTCTTTCCGAGTTGATCGTGAGGGGACCGCACGAGTCGGCGATCTGTGCTCCCTGGGGCGTCGCGCGTACGCTGTAACAGCGGTCGAGCGGGCAGGCGCCGGTAGGTGCGTCCACGGACAGCACGTAGGATCCGCCTTCCGTGATCGTATTCATGTTCAAGCCGCCGGCGATGACCGTCGTCGTGTAGCTCTTGTTGTCCAGAAAAAATTGTTCCTGCCGGGACGTCGCATCGAAGAGCGCCGCTGTTGCCGCGGACCGCCGTCCCCTTCTCGACTGCTCCTGGTAGCTGGGGATTGCGATGGCCGCGATGACCCCGGCAACCACCACCACGATGATGAGTTCCAGAAGACTGAACCCCCTGTTTCTGCGGCTTCTAATCATTGAAAAATCTCATGCCAGTAGGTCTTGAAGCTCATCTGGCCGCCGGCGTTCACGATGTTCTGTCCGGCTTCCTGGCCCTGGATGAGCAATTCGCCGGCGCCGAGCGGTACGACCGCCACCGGGATGCCGCCGCTCGCCAGGAGATCCACGCGATCGAGGACGGGGGTGCTGCCGACGTCGTTCGTAGTGTCGAAGTTGAATACGGCGGTGGCGTCCTGCAGCGCGACGACGTAAAGACGCCCGGTGCCTTCGCTCAGCGTGCACGCGCCGATTGACGGAGTGGGGGAGAACGTGCTGAAGAACACGCTGCCGGCCGCGGTTATCGGGGAGGCGAGACTCTTCTCGCCGCTGGCGCCGAGCGCGATGCGCCAGCCGTTGTTCAGATTCGGCGTCACGCTGCAGCTCGAATCCTGCAGACAGTTACTGGTCAGATCCGTGATGTGGCCGTGCTGCAGTGTTATCGGCGTCGGAAGCCCGCTCGTGATGGCACGGTCCTTGATCAGGTAGAAGAAGTTGTCGACGTCGGTGCCGTTGGGGTCTTCGCGGTCGCCGGTCCCGATGAGAATCCCATCGAATGGACCGACGTCATCGCGGCTCTGGACGATATCGGGTCGATTGAAGAAGCGCCGGTCGTCGGCAATGGTGGTGAATCCAGGGACGTGCCGGCCGACGGACAGGAGCCCGTTCACCTGCCACACTGAGCGTTCGTCGTTGACGAGGATATTCGGTGTGAGTATGGAGTTGTCGTGGTCGAACAAACCGGCGAGGTCTATTCGCCATACCACGCCCCCGGTATCCGCCGCGTAGATCCTGTCCAGCAACCTGTCGCCATTGGTATCGACGGCACTGATGCCGGCCGGGAAGCTGTCCACCATGCCGGGATGGGTATAGGCCTTTCTGACGGTGTCGTAGCCGGGGGAGGTACCGTACACCGCCTTCCAGATGAGATCGCCGTTCACGGCATCGACGATGAAGATCGCGTTGCCCTCGTCATCGTTCACGCCGGGTGACGGTATCGCGCTCGCTCTCGTCGCACGATTCTTCGCGTCCTTGCCGAGGTCGCCGAGGTCGTCGGACCCGTCGTCGCCGTTGTAACCGCCGGCGAAGACCAGCACGCGCTTCACGGTGCCACCCACCTTCAGGGATCCCACCTGCGGCGTGGACCACGTCTGGCCGAGCTCGGCGAAGTCCGTCCCTGGCGCGCCCTTACGGAGGGTCCAGAGCAGTTTCGGGGCGTCCGGGTCGCTGACGTCGAAGGCGTAGTAGGCCTTCCCGCCGCGGCGGAGCCCGAAGTACACGTGGGCGATGTCCCCGTCGCTGCTGATGATGTTGCCGTCGAAGTTCACATCCTCGGTGAAGGCGGCGGGCGAGCCGTCGGTACCCGTCGGGTGAACAGGGGTGCCCGCGGCGTTCGTGCGCAGGCGGTCCAGGACGGGGATCGCTTCCCGTGGAATGATGGCCCAGCTCTCGGCGCCGTCCTCCGCCGCGCTCGGCGTCGTGTTCCGGAACATGTGCATGTAGCCGTCGTTCGTCCCCATCATGAGGCGGATGTCGGGATTGTTCGCGTCGTAGCCGCCCCCGCGCCCGCCGTAGTTGATCGCCAGGGGTTGAGAGTGCAACGGATCGCCGAGCAGCCAGAACCGCGTGGTCACGCCGTCGTCCTCGAGGCCGCGGGCGAACTTGAGAACGTTGAGGGCCCGGGTCTGCTCGGCCGCGGTGGCGCCGGCGTAGGTGCCGGACGACGCGGCCGGGGCCCAGCCCGCGGTGATCTCGGTCCACAGCGACGCGGCGGTCGACGGCGTCGTGTCGATGGGCATCAGGCCGTCAACCAGATCGCTCTGATCGATGGCGAACAGCTGACGCGCCCCCGGATCGGTATTCGAGGCGCCGGGACCGCCCGCGATGAACCCGGGAAGCTTCTGTCCGGCACCGCCTCTCGGCACCGAACGCCCGTCCGCGCCCGCCACCTCGTCGTCGATCGGCGCCGGCAACGAAGGCACGTCGGTCCAGAACGTGATTGCGTCACGCTTGATCCGGCCGTCGATGTCGATGGCGTTTGCCCCGGTCACATCCTGGAGCTCGCTCTCGTTGGTCGTGGCATTCTTGCCTACCTGGAGCTTCTTCAGGTTGCCGTTCCAGAACGGGTAACCGTTCTC
>CBDTYP010000336.1:0-3696 GCA_965364645.1 uncultured Gammaproteobacteria bacterium
ACCCACGCGGTGCAGGCGGTGGACGAGCAGGGCGAGGGCCGCGACATGGAGGTGGCCGGCGAGTTTCCTCTCACCATCAAGGTGGACGACCGCGAGGTGGTCACCCTCATGACACTGGGCACCTACCCGGAAGCCCTGACGCTGGGCTACCTCCGCAACCAGCGTCTCATCGAGGACATCGAGACCATCCGCGCCGTCGAGGTGGACTGGGATCGCGAGCAGGTGGCGGTCACCACCGTGGACGGCACCGGCATCGTCGATTGGGAGGAGAAGCTCTCGGGACGCACGGTGACCACCGGCTGCGGCCAGGGCACGGTGTTCAGCTGCACCCTGGACGAGCTCTACAACTGGCGGGTCCCCCAGGTGACGCTCAAGCAATCGCGCATCTACGGGCTGCTGCGCGAGATCGCCTCATATAACGAAATCTACAAGCGCGCCGGCGCGGTCCACGGCTGCGCGCTCTGCCGCGACACCGACATCGTCACCTTCATCGAGGACGTGGGTCGGCACAACGCGGCAGACGCCATCTCCGGCCTGATGTGGCTGGACGGAGAAGAGGGTGGCGACAAGATCTTCTATACCACCGGCCGCCTCACCTCGGAGATCGTCATGAAGGTGGCCCACATGGGGATCCCCGCGCTGCTGTCCCGATCCGGCGTCACCCACATGGGCCTCGAACTCGCCCAGGATCTCGGCCTCGTCATGATCGCGCGGGCCAAGGGCAAGCACTTCCTGGTGTACAACGGCGCCGATCAGATCGAGTTCGACGATCGCCCGCCGCGCACGCCGAGCTCGCGCAAGCGCGGTCCGGGCCCGCCGGTGCACGCGGCCTGAGATCGGTAGGACGATGGCGAAGGATCCCACACCGCTTCGCGCCGGCCCGGCGCCCGCCGCCGGCGAAGACTCGCAGCCGCGCTTCCTGAGCGTGCGCCAGGTGGCCGAGTACCTGCAGGTCAACGAGAAGAAGATCTATGCGCTCGCCAGCGAGGGCAAGATCCCCGGCACCAAGATCACCGGCAAGTGGCTGTTCCCCCGCGACCTCGTCGACCAGTGGCTGCTGGAGTCGAGCCACGGCGGCGTGCTCATCGATCGCCTGATGCTGGCGGGCAGCGACGACGCCCTGATGCACCGGGTGCTTGGCAACCTGACCTCGGAGGTGCAGGCCCGGGCGCTGTTCAGCTACGCGCCCACCGGCACGCGCCTGGGACTCTCGCTGCTGGCCTCCGGTCGCGCCGACGCCTGCGCCATTCACTGGGGGCCGGCCGAGGAGAGCCACCTGCGCCACCCTGCACTCATCAGCGGCTTCGCGCAGCACCATCAGTGGGTGCTGGTGCGGGGATTCCGCCGCGAGCAGGGACTGATGCTGTCGTCGGCCGTCGCGGATCGGGCTGGTGCGGCGCCCGCCGTGGACACGCTGCTGGCGTCGAAGCACGCCTGGGTGCTGCGCCAGGACGGTGCCGGCTCCCAGCGCTTCTTCCAGGAGATGCTCGCTCACCACGGCGCGTCCAGTGACGACCTCCACGTCATCGGCCGCGCCAACTCCGAGCACGAAGCCGCGGCCACCCTCGCCATGGGCGGCGCCGACATCGCGCCGGGCGCCCGCTCGGCCGCCACCGAGGCCGGACTCGCCTTCGTGCCCATCGGCTGGGAGGCCTTCGACTTCGCCCTTTACCGGGGGATCTTCTTCCGCACCCTGTTCCAGCGCCTGCTGGACGAGCTCAAGTCCCCTGCCACCCACGATCTCGCGCGGGCGCTGGGCGGCTACGATTTGAGCGAGGTAGGAAAGCTCGTGTGGGCAAGCCAGGGCTGAAAAAAAACCGGGTCAGAGACGGTTTTTCTACTCCAGCGCTATGTCGTCTTCGATATCCAGTTCGATGCCGACTTCCGGGACGCGCAGCGTGACGGTGGCTTGGAGCTTGCCGGCGCCGTCGATCTTGCCGTCGGCGACAGCCTGGCGGACGGCGGACTCGATCTCCCTCTGCGACGTGATGCCGACTTTCTTCAGAAACTTTCTTATCTGCAGGTTAAAGGTGTCTTCGTCCATCGATTACTCCAGGTGTGTGCATACGCCGCTCATGATTCTTCCCCCACGGCCTCGGGGCTTCTATCGTCGACGAAGACCGGCTTCTCGGGCAAGAGCACTTCGAAGGTCGTACCCCGTCCAGGCTCCGATGTTACCTTGATGTCGCCGCCGTAGCGGCGCAACAGACCGTAGCTCACGGACAGGCCGAGGCCCGTGCCACCGACGCGCTTCGTCGTGAAGAATGGGTCGAAAATGCGCGGCAGGTTCTCCGCGCTGATGCCGACGCCGTCGTCGCTGACACGGATGGCGACGCCACCGCCGCCGTCGCAGTTGCGCGTGTCCACCGCAATGCGCCCGCCCGTCGTCGAGGCGTGGGCGGCGTTCACCAGCAGATTGACGAGCACCTGCTGCAGCTCCTGCCCGTTGATGGTGATGGTGTTGGTCGCGCAGTACTGCGTATCGACGTCGAGGGACTTCGCCGCGATCTCGTGGGCGACGAGCACGAGCGTCTCGTCCATGAGCCGGTTCGGATCGACCTCCTGAAGCTCGGTCCCGTACCGGGACGGCCGCGAGTATCGCAAGAGCTTGTCGACGATGGAGTGAATGCGCGCAATCTGCTCGAGGATGATATCCACCTCGTCGCGCACCCGCTCGACATCGCTCCCGAGTTCCTGGCGGAGCACATCCATGTTGCCCTGGATCACCGCGATGGGATTGTTGATCTCGTGGGCGACGCCGGCGGTCAGCTCACCGAGAGCGGCGAGCTTCTCGGCCGACACCAGCTGCTGGCGCGCGGCCTCGAGCTGCGCGATAGTCTCTTCCAGGCGTTCGTTCTTGACCTTCAGCTCCCGGGTGCGCTCGTCCACCTTGCTCTCGAGCCGATCGGCCGCCTGACGGATCTCCTCGTTGCGCAGCGTGAGCAGATTGAGGGTCTCGTCGAACTGCGCCGCGAGCTCACCGATCTCGTCGTCATTGGCGAGGTCGCCGAGCCGCTTGTCCTCGCCCTTGCGAATGTCGCGCACCACCGCGGCGATGGACTCGATGGGTCTGAAGATGCCGGTGGCGCCGCGCACCACCACCAGCGATGTCACCAGCATGCCCAGCAGGAGCAGCAGGAGCGCGGCGCCGAGAGTGCGGTAGTAGGCGTGGCGAAACGGCGCCTCGAGGAAACCCGTGTACAGCATGCCGACCCGTTTCCCGTAGGCGTCGACGATGGGCTCGTAGTCAGATATGTACCAGTCGTTGACGACGAAGGCGTAGTCCACCCAGGTGTGGCCCTGGTCGAGCACGCTGTTGCGCACCGCCGCCGAGACCCGGGTTCCGATGGCCCGCTCCCCGGGACTCACGGGCACGTTGGTGCTGATGCGCACGTCGTCGAGGAACAGGGTCACGGTGCCGAAGCTGCCCTCCGCGAGGCTGTCGGGTCCGTATACGAGATTGCGGATATCGTCCACGAGCCCGAAGCTGTTGTTCAGAACCACACCGCCGTCGAGCAGCGCCACCATGGTGCCGTTGGGATCCCGCACCGGGACGATGGCGCGGATGACCATGGCGCGATCTTCCAGGGTACGGCTGCTCGGCACGGCGCGGGGCGTCTCGACGATGGCGAGGCGCGCCTCTTCCGCGATCCGCGGTCCCTCGCTCTCCAGCTCGCCGGCCGAGTAGATCTCGAT
>CBDTYP010000337.1:0-3693 GCA_965364645.1 uncultured Gammaproteobacteria bacterium
TGCTACCTCGGAGTGTTCCGGGTTGACCCGGATACCGCAGCGGACCCCGGGCGCCAGCGCCTCGACCCGCGGCTTGAAGCGTCGCCACTGGGAGAACGAGTTGAAGACCAGGTGATCGCAGAGGGGCAGCATCTCATCGAACTCGCCGTCCTTGTAGGCGGGCGCGCAGAGGTGCACCTGGGCGCCGAACTCTTCCCGCCCGAGCCGCGCCTCGTTGAGCGAGCTCGCCGCGGTGCCGGCGAGATAGCGGCCCATGAGCGGGAAGGTGCTGAACATCGCGAACGCCTTCAGCGCGAGCAGCACCGCACAGCCCGTGCGCTCCTGCAGCGACGCCAGCAGCTCGAGGTTACGCGTGAGGCGGGCCTCGTCGCAGACGTAACAAGGGGTTTCGATGTCGCGTAGATCCATGACCGCCCATGGGGTCGCCGCGCGCTTGAAGGGCGCCGAGGGCGCCTACTCTATCGGATTGTCAATGTGGGCCCAATGGTCCACCCAGTCCGTATCGATGCGGGCGGGGGGCAGGGCCCAGAGGGCGCGCTGGATGATGGAGTAGAGATGGGGCGCCCACACGGGCACGTCGTGATCCAGGGGGTTGGGGGCCGGCTCGTTGCGCATGTCGTTGGGGCTCAGGATGATGGACGCGTTCTCGACGCCGGTCTGGGCCACCAGCGTGAAGATCTCCTCGACGACCGGATCGCTCATGGCCAGGCAGCCGGCGGATTCGCTGCCGCCGTGGATGAAGATGGCGCCGCCGAGATTCGGCCGGTTCTCGACGTTACCCATCATGCGGTCGAAGCTGTTGGGGTAGTCGATCTTGAGGGACAGGTGAAAGGCGCTGTTGGGATTGAGTCGCGTGAGCCGATAGACGCCTTCCGGCACCTGGCGATCGCCCTCGCGGAGCTTCGGTCCCAGGTCTCCGCTCGCCGCCAGCACCTCGTAATAGCGGATGAACTTGAGCTCGTCGGGGCTGTTGCCCGCGTAGAGCTCGAGGCGCCGTTCCCACTTGAGGCCCACCAGCACCACGGTCTGGGGCGGATAGTCCACCTCGGCGGCGCGGAAGTAGGGGGCCAGGCGTTTCCGGGCCGGGTAGCCGTACTGGACCACCCGGTCGTAGACGCTGAATCCGTCGTCGATGGTGTCGGCCGGAGGGAGGGCGCCGGCGGAGCGTGCCGCGCTCAACGCCGACAGTGCGAACAGCAGCAACCAGGCCGCGGCCGGTATCCGGAGGAAGGGGCCGCCGGCTCGGAAGTCCATGGGGGTTCGGGCGCTAAGCACCTGATAATGATAGCCCCGAGGGGAGACGCTTGCGCGGGTTTGGCGGCCTCCTGCCAACCGGGTCTCGGTGGCGTCCTTACTCGAACAGGCGCGTAATCTCGTCCCGGGCGAACTCCGGCAGGGGCGTGAGGGTCCCGTCGCCTTCCCGCAGCGTGCGGCCCCGCTCAGGGCTCACGAGCTCCCCGATGGCGGCGGCGGCGATGCCTGCGTCGACGAGGCCCGCGACGATGGCCGGCGCCCGGTCTTCCGCGGCCGCGATGAGCAGGCTGCCGGAGCCGATGAGGCCGAGGGGATCCAGCCCCAGATGGCGGCATAAGCGGTCGCACTGAGGCAGTATCGGCAGGCGCTCACGCTCCACGATGAGGCCCAGGCCCGCGGCCTCGGCCAGCTCCTGGAGTCCTGTGGCGATGCCGCCCTCGGTGGGGTCGTGGAGCGCGTGCACGCCGCCGCACGCGAGCGCGATACGCGCGTCCTCGACCACGCTGATGCCCGGATCCCGCAGGAATCCGGCGCAGGAACGTAATTCCTCCTCGTTCATCACGCCCGTGAGCGCCGCCGCCTTCTCCCGGGCGATGAGCGCAGTGCCTTCCACGGCGATGCCCTTGGTGAGAACGATGACGTCGCCCGCCCGGGCGCCATCGCCGCGCACGTATGCGTCGCGGCCCACATCGCCGAGCATCTGGCCGACGACGATGGGCCGGTTCAGGCCGTGGGTAATCTCCGTGTGGCCCCCGCACAGGGTGACGTCGAGCTCGTCGCAGGCGGCAGCCATCTGGGCGAATATCTCCTCCGCGAGCTCCGGGGTCGTATCCCGTTCCGGCAGCAGCAGGGTCGCCAGGAACCAGCGAGGCCGGGCCCCGCAGCAGGCCACGTCGTTGGCGTTCACGTGCACCGCGTACCAGCCGATCTCGTCGGCGGCGAAGGTGATGGGGTCGGTCTTCGCCACCAGGCAGCGCTCCCCCATGTCGATGACCGCGGCGTCCTCGCCGATGCCCGGCCCCACCAGCACGCTCGGATCGGGCCGTGTGTGACGCTCCAGCAGCTCCGCCAGGAGCTTCGCGGGAAGCTTGCCGAGGCCTATCTTGTTCATCGACGCCGGACTCCGTTGAGCGTGATCGTGCCAACCCCGCTTTCATAGGTGCAAGGAGGCCCTTCTGGCCTTATAGTACTCCCCCTTTTCCGGGCCGCCGGGGCCATCCGGGCCGCGGGGCCTCCACAGGGACCGTGTCAGGTCAAGAAAGTAATTGGGGGAATCATGCACAGGCTAATCATCGGCGTCGCCTTCGCGACGGCATTCATCACCTCGTCCGTGTCGGCGGGGACTCTGGATCGGGTGCGCGATTCGGGAGTATTCAAGATCGGTTATCGCGCGGACGCCGCACCTTACGCGTACAAGAACAAGCTCGGCGAGGCCGCCGGCTACTCGGTGGATCTGTGCCGGAACGTCGCGGTCGCCGTGAAGGAGGCCCTGAAGCTCGAGGACATATCGATCAAGTACATTCCCGTCACCGCCGAGAATCGCTTCAAGGCCGTGCAGGACGGACGCATCGACATCCTCTGCGGCGCCACCACCGCGACCCTGGCCCGGCGCAAGCTGGTGGACTTCTCGCTCGGCACCTTCATCGACGGCGCCACCGTCATGCTGATGGCCAACGGCCCAGCGGGTTTCAAGGAGCTGGCCGGGAAGAACGTCGGCGTACGCGGCGGCACCACCACCGAGGATGGATTGCGCGCATCTCTCCAGAAGATGTCCGTGGACGCCAAGGTCGTGCCGGTGAAGAATCACGACGACGGTTTGGCCAAGCTGCAGAAGGGCGAGCTGTCGGCGTACTTCGCCGATCGCGGCATCCTCATGTTCCTCATGATGGGGAGCGATGCCCCCCAGAACCTGCGAGTGGGTAAGGACTACTTCAGCTTCGAGCCCTATGCTCTCGCGATGAAGCGGGGTGATGACGATTTCCGGCTCGTGGTGGACACGACCCTCAGTCGCATCTACCGTACCGGCGCCATCGTGCCCATATTCAGAAACTCCTTCGGCAACGCGAAACCCAGCGAGGTGCTGCAGTCGCTCTACCTCATCAACGGGTTGCCCGAATAGAGTTGTCCTATTTCAATTTCAATCAATAGACGGAGTAATAGAAGTATGCGTAAGGTTGTTTTGTCACTCGCGGCCGCCGCCGTGCTGCTCTTCGGAACGACGGCTTCGGCCCAGCAGGATCTGGTGGAGACCATCGTCACGGGTTGCGAGACCGAGCTCAATACCTACTGCAAGGGCGTGACGCCTGGCGAGGGGCGAGTCCTCTCCTGCCTGTACGCCTATGGCGACAAGCTCTCGGGTCAGTGTGAGTTCGCGCTGTACGACGCCGCCGCCCAGCTCGAGCGCTTCGTCGCTGCGCTCTCCTACGTCGCCAACGAGTG
>CBDTYP010000338.1:0-3691 GCA_965364645.1 uncultured Gammaproteobacteria bacterium
GGCCTCATTGGAATTTCCGGGGAAGTTCCGGGGGATTTTCGGCGGGATTTCCGGGGAGCGGACGGGGAGGTGGACCGGCCCCGCCGGGGGCGCTCAGGGCACCCGTTCGGTGATGACCACGGACACGGTGGCGCCGGCTGCATCCACCGGGGCGCTGAATCCCTGCAGATCGCCGCTGCCGGCAGTGGGGGTGCCGGTGCTCGAGATGCGCGCGCCGACGATCACCCGGTCGGCCTCCGACAGCCGGGCGCCGGGACCCATGGCCATGGAATCATCCAGGGTGATGGTGAGCGGGAGGTCGCTCGTGTGCCGTCGGACGGCGGCCAGGGGCATGGGTGGTCCGTCGACGGATCGGGCGAAGACGAACAGGGTCTCGGTGCCGTCGAGCTCCCTCACCAGGGTATCGGCCACGGTCACGTTGACCGTGAGACCCGCCTGGTCCGCCCCGTCCGTCTGTTCTCCCTGCTCCGGCGGCGCCGCAGTCGCCGTCCCGGAAGCGGGCGGGGCGGGTCCGGCGTTGGCGATGAGTCCACGCAGAATCCCGGCGGCCTCCGAGTCGGCGGGCTGGCGATCCAACAGGCTCTGCCAACGCTGCACCGCGAGTTCCGTCTCGCCCCGTTGCATGGCGGCGAATGCCCCCAGCCACAGGGCCTTCGGGTAGGCAGGGTCGAGGCGCAGCGCGGCCTCCAGGCGTTCCCCCTGTATACCGAGGAAGTCCTGGCCGTCCCGCAGGGCCTCGGCCTCCGCGAGATCCGTCAGGAGCTCGGCGCTGTCCCCCAAAAGGCCCAGGGCGGAGCCGTAGGCGTCCGCCGCCGCGGCGTAGCGCTCGAGAGCCATGTAGGAACGTCCCAGGAGGAGCCAGCCCTCGCTGTTCCCGGGCTCCGCGCGGAGCCGTTCGGCGAGGCGCGCCACCATGGCTTCGACGTCCGGCGTGACCCCGTCTTCCCCGGGGGCCGCGGCGGGGGGCGGGCCCGCCACCACCCGGGGATCGAGGGCGCCGGGTTCTCCCAGGCGTTGATACAGGGCGATGGCCAGCAGGGGCACGCCGACCCCTACGGCGATGGCCAGCCACGGGCCGGGCCTCCGTTTCCCCGTGGGCGCGGACGCGCCACCGTCCCCGGTGTCGAGTCCGCCGCCGGCTCCGGTATCCGCGAGCAGATCCCGGGCGAGCTCCGCTCTCGCCTGGTCCAGGTCGGCGTCGCCGATGGCCCCGACCCGATGCTCTTCCTCCAACGCCGCGATGCGGGAACGGTAGACCTCCAGTGCGTGATCACCGTTACCGGCGCTCCCGCGGCGAGTGCGGAGCAGGGGCGGCAGGAGGATCGCCAGGGTCAGGACGATGAGGGCGAGCGCGGACAGCCAGAATACGATCATCCTGCGTCTCCGTGTCCGTAAGCCGAAGTCTTCACGGCAACACCTGTTCGGGGCAGCGGGACTCTAGACGCAATGCCCGCGAGCGGCAAGTTGGCCCGGTCAAAGCCTCGGTCGCGCCCTATCACCAGATCGAGTATGGTCCCCGCCACCAATCGGAGGTGGCCGCGGGGAAACCCATGAGTAAGAGCAGGCTACTGCTGGTCGTGATCGTCGCGGCACTCATAGGCGCGTTCTTCGCGTTCGACCTCGGTCGCTTCGTGAGCCTGGAGGCGCTGCACGCACGCCAGGATGCCGTCGTCGCCTACCGCGACGAGAACATGCTCGAGGCGGCATTGATCTTCTTCGCCGTATACGTCGCGGTGACGGCGCTGTCGCTCCCCGGCGCCACCGTGATGACCCTGGCGGGGGGAGCATTCTTCGGACTGTTGTGGGGCACGGTGCTGGTGTCCCTCTCGTCCACCATCGGCGCGACCCTCGCATTCCTGCTGGGGAGGTTCCTGTTCCGCGACGCGGTGCAGAGCCGCTTCGGGCAGAATCTCCGCGCCGTCAACGCGGGTGTCGCCCGGGACGGCGCGTTCTATCTCTTCACGCTGCGGCTCGTGCCGCTCTTCCCGTTCTTCGTCATCAACCTCGTGATGGCGCTGACACCGATCCGCACGCTCACCTTTCTCCTGGTCAGCCTGCTCGGCATGTTTCCCGCGACGCTCGTGTACGTCAACGCCGGCACGCAGCTCGCGAAGATCGACTCCCTGGCGGGGATCCTCTCCCCGGGACTCATCGTATCGTTCACGCTGCTGGGATTGTTTCCCCTGATCGCGAAGAAGGCCGTGGAAGTCGTCAAGGCGCGCCGCGTGCTCGCCGGATTCGCGAAGCCGGAACGCTTCGAGCGCGACATGGTCGTCATCGGCGGCGGGTCGGCCGGCCTCGTGAGCGCATATATCGCCGCGGCGGTGAAGGCGAAGGTCACCCTCATCGAGAAGGGCGCCATGGGTGGCGATTGTCTCAACACCGGTTGCGTGCCTTCCAAGGCGCTCATCCGCTCGGCGAAGTTCGTCGCCGAGGCGAAACGCTCCGAGTCCTACGGCATCCGTAAGGCGACGGTCGAGTTCGAGTTCGCGGACGTAATGGAACGGGTGCAGCGGGTCATCGCGACCATCGCCCCCCACGACTCGGTGGAGCGTTACACCTCTCTCGGCGTGGAGGTGATCGAGGGAGAGGCCCGCATCACGTCGCCCTGGAGTGTCGAGGTCGGCAAGCGCACCCTGACAACCCGCAGCATCGTGGTGGCCGCCGGAGGCAGCCCCTTCGTGCCGCCGATACCAGGCATCGAGGATGTCGCGTACCTGACCTCGGAAAACCTGTGGAGTCTCCGGGAGCTTCCCGAGCGTCTGGTCGTGCTCGGCGGCGGACCCATCGGCTGTGAGCTCGCGCAGTCATTCGCGCGCTTCGGCAGCCGGGTTACCCAGGTGGAGATGCTGGAGCGGATCCTGATAAGGGAAGATCCGGAGATCTCCGAGATGGTCGCCGCCCAGCTTCGCGACGATGGCGTCGATATACGTGTGAATCATCGGGCGACGGCTATTCACGTCGAAGACGGCCGCAAGGTTCTCGTCGCGGAACACGACGGCGAGGAGATCCGCGTGGAGTTCGACGACCTCTTGGTCGCGGTTGGAAGGGTCGCGAATACCGCCGGATATGGACTCGAGGAGCTCGGTATTCCGCTGACCAGATCACGGACGCTCGAAGTCGACGAGCGTCTGCAGACGCGGATCCCGACAATCTATGGGTGCGGCGACGTCGTCGGCCCCTATCAGTTCACGCACATGTCGGCCCATCAGGCGTGGTATGCATCCGTCAACGCGCTGTTCGGCAGCTTTCTCAAGCGCTTTCGCGTGGACTACTCCGTGGTGCCCTGGGCGACGTTTACCGACCCGGAAGTCGCGCGGGTGGGGCTGAACGAGCAGGAGGCCCGAGAGCAGGGTGTGGAATATGAGGTGACGACCTATGGCCTGGACAAGCTGGACCGGGCCATCACCGACGAGGAGGCACGGGGGGTGGTCAAGGTGCTGACCGTACCCGGCAAGGACCGCATTCTCGGCGTCACGATAGTCGGTGAGCACGCCGGCGACGTCATCGCCGAGTACGTGGGAGCCATGAAGAACAAGGTGGGCCTCAACAGGATTCTGGGCACGATTCACATCTATCCGACCCTGGCGGAGGCCAACAAGTATGCCGCCGGCGAGTGGAAACGCGCCCACGTGCCTCCGAGAGCGCTGGTCTGGCTCGACCGCTACCACCGCTGGCGCCGGGGCTAGGT
>CBDTYP010000339.1:0-3685 GCA_965364645.1 uncultured Gammaproteobacteria bacterium
TGACCGATGCGCAGGCGCTGGCGGCGAAGCTGTAGGAGCGAGCTTGCTCGCGAATGAAGCCCGATTCGCGAGCAAGCTCGCTCCTACGGGCGGAGAGGAATCGTCAGGGGGTCTACTTCTCGAGCATGCGCATCGCCTTCTCCAAGCTGCGGCGCATGCGATTGAACGAACCGGCAAGGGTCGACATCTCGTCCTTGCCGCCCACGTCGAAGGCGGGGACCTCCAGGTCGCCCTTGCTCACCTTGTCGGCGATCTCGGACATGGTCGTGGCGGGATTGATGACGATGCTCTTCAGCATCGCGTTGAGGACGATGATGAAGGTCGCGAACATGACGATGAGCAGCCCCATGAACACCACGAAGGCGAGACGTGCCTCCTCGATGGCGGCGCCCAGCGGCACCGACACGATCCGGGCGCCGACGACCTCGTTCAACTTCCAGCCGAAGCCGCCCGCGGGCCCGTACTTCGCCACCAGTGCCTTCGGCGCGTTGGCCGGGTCGCCGTGGCAGGCGAGGCAGGCGCCGTCGGTGATCGTGATCGGCCGTGCGAGATACAGCGAGTCGCCGTGGCTCGTGGGGCGCACGTCGGCGATCTCCGCGGCACTCGCGCCGGCGCGGAATTTCTCCACTATCTCGGCTTCCCAGTCGGAGGCCTTGTCCCTGGGATTGGTCGGATTGAGGACCGCGGCCCGGTAGGTGTATTCGGCGTTACTCTCACCCATCCTGCCCAGCGCCTGAATGGCGGCGAAGGCCGCCACTGACTGGGGCAGGAATCCATCCTTCATGTGCGGGGACAGCAGGCCTTCCACCTCGTCCCGGGTATAGGTCTCGAAAGCGATGGCCGCCTCCATGACCAGGGTCGCGCGCTCCACGGCATCCTTGTGGGCGTTGGCGTTCAGAATCGCGAAGGAGAGATACCCGGTAACGAGCAGCCCCACGGCGAAGATCGCCAGTATCACGACGTTGAACTTCGCTTTCAGCTTCATACTGCCTCTCGGTGTGTGCCTGAATCGGCCGCCAATAGGAGTCTAGTCGGAATCTCGTCGACTTCCCGGCGCCGCGCGCTGGTGAGTCCCAGATTAGCCCAGCTTGGCCAGGAACTCGTCGCGCTCGGCTGGATCTGTAAGCTCTTCCGCAAGCCGGTCGTAGAAGGCGTCGCGGGTCGCGCACTCCGCGTGCGCTCTCCGGACGATGATGCGGGCGATGGGGCCGATGTGATTGGCGAGATTCTGCTCCGCAGCCTTCAGCTCGTCCTCGCCGAGCTCCAGCCGCGGCTCTTCCGGCGCCGCCTCGATGCGCTTGCGCTCGCCGTTGGAAACGCCGGGCAGCGCCCCCTCCCGATCCGCGTTACGCAGCGCCTGCACCTTGTCGACGAATCGTGCCTGAGAACCGTCGGTGAGAATGAAGCCGGCGAGAAAACTCGTGAGCTCGTCGAAGTTCGTCGCCTTGGGCACGGCGGGCGCGACGACCCGGCGCGCGAGGCCTCCGACGAATTCCTCCAGAACGTTCTCGAGCGCGGCCACCATGTCCGGCGAGCAGGTGAACGGCGCGCCACTGTCCCGGGGCATGAACACGGTCTCGTCGGCGCCTTCCGGGAGCAGTATGTCGATGTCCGTATCGGACGCCATGATCGTGCGCGCCTCCGGCGGCGACTTCCTCTCCTCCCGCTCGTGAACGGGCGCGAGCACGTTGAGAACGGCCTGGGCATCCTTCGGCCGATCCTTGGCGTGGGGCTTCATCATCCACTCGATGGTCTTGATGAATACCGGACTGCAGCGGGGCGCGATGACCTTCAGCGCAATTCCGACCGGATCCGGCTCGTCGTCGTAGATGGAAGTAAGACGATCGGTGGCCGGCGTCGGCGCCGCGCCGACGATACAGTGGTACATGGTGGCGCCGAGCGCATAGATGTCCGACCAGGGTCCCTGCTTGTCGCCCTTGCTGTACTGCTCGAACGGCGCATAGCCCGGGGTCAGCATGACCGTCATGGCCGAGCTCTGCTCCTCGAGTGCGCGCCGCGCCGCGCCGAAGTCGAGCAGCACGGCGGGACCGGACTTGCGCAGGAAGATGTTGGACGGCTTGATGTCTCTGTGCAGGAACTGCTTATGGTGCACGACGCTCAGTCCCTCGAGTATCGGCATCACGATGTCGCGGATCTCGTTTTCCTCCAGGGTCACGACTCGATCCAGGTGGGAAGACAGCGCCTCGCCATCCTCGTAGTCCATGACCAGATAGGCCGTCCCGTTGGCCTCCAGGAACTGGGTGACGCGCACGATGCTGGGCTCGCGGAACTTGGCGAGCACCCGGCCCTCTTCCAGGAATCGCTTGAGCCCGTACTCGTATGCGTTGCCATCGGTCTGCGCGGCGAGATGCAGGGTCGTCCCATTGTTGTCGCGGTAGGCGAGACCCGAGGGGAAGTATTCCTTGATGGCGACGCGGCGCTCGAGACGGCTGTCGTAGGCGCCGTAGGTGATGCCGAATCCGCCCGTGCCGAGCACCGTTCGAATCTCGAAACAGTCGATCTGAGTCCCTTCGGGTAGTGCCAACTCGTGGTTCGGCGTCATAGGCTGATGGGGAACGATCGGCAGCGGACTCTGGCGCGTCCGTGGATTATCCCGCCCGAATCTCCTGTGGTCGCGGGCCAGGAGTGTTTCCATTTATGTGCGTTTCGGCGCTTACAACTTTAGCAGGTTCGGGGGTGCCTGCGAACGCCCTCGAATTCCCCGAAACTCCCGCCAGCGCGCCAGAAGTGTGGACACGGTCACATTTGCGCCCCGGCCCGGCCCCGCCTTGCCTCGCGCTCGGCGATATAGAGCGTGCTGAGGACGATTATCCCGGCGCCGAGGAGCGCGCTGCCCGTCGGCACCTCCGCGAACAGGAAGTACCCGGCGATGCCCACGAGGATGATGCGCAGATAGCTGAACGGGGCCACGAAGGTGGCGTCCGCCACAGCGAAGCCGCGGATATCGCAGTAGGCCCGGGCGGTGGCGAAAAGGCCCACCAGGCCGAGGAGCAGCAGCTCCCGGCCATCGGGGGTTTCCCAGACGTAGGCCGCGGGCGCCGCGCTGCCGACGACCGTAATCGCCATGAAGTAGAAGAGAATGGTCCGCGGTCGCTCGGTGACCGCCAGCTTCTTGCCGAGAATCAGGGAAACCGCCAGCAGCATCGCGGCCCCCAGCGCGAGCAGCATCGCCGGCCGAAAGCCCTCCGGGTCGAATCCCAGCACGACCGCGGTGCCGACGAAGCCGAAGACGGTGGCGGTAACCCGCCGCACATCCATCGGCTCGCGTAGCATCGGGATCGCCAGCAGCGTCACGAACAGGGGTGAGGTGAAGAACAGCACCGCCGCGGTCACGAGCGGCAGGAGCGCCATGGCGTAGAAGCTCAGGACGATGGAAACGATCCCGACCGCACCGCGCAGCACGTGCAGGGGGAGTCGCTCTGTAGCCATCGCCTCGCGTCCCGCCGCGAGGATGATCGGCAGCACGAGCAGGAAACCCACCAGGAAACGGCAAAACGCGATCTGGAAAGGATGGACCGCACCCGACGCACCGCGCACAGCCAGCATCATGCAAGTGGCGGCAACCCCGGACGCAAGAATCCAGGCCGCGCCACGCAGATTGTCAGACATGGGAAAAGCATGATATCAGATTGTCTATCGACTCCCCCGTAGGTTGGGCTGAGCG
>CBDTYP010000340.1:0-3684 GCA_965364645.1 uncultured Gammaproteobacteria bacterium
TCGCCGACGGTGGCAAACACCACGGGAACCCCGGGCGCCAGTTTCTCACGGTTCTCCAGAAGAAACTCCAACGCCTTGCGATCGGTGGTGATGACGGCGTCGAGCTTCAGGTTCTCGTACTTGCTCTGATACAGGAGCTGCAACTGCCGGGCGAAAGACGCGCTCTTCAGCCGGTTGGCCTCGAGATACTCGACCCACAGCTCGATGTTCTCCGGTGCCGCCTGGATGACCGACTCGATCCCAGCCATGATGGAATCCGTCCACCCGTAGCCGCGATGGGACGAGTGCAGGACAAGGACGTTGCGTGTGTCGTCGGACTTCTGATACTGGGTCCGCGAGCGGAACTCGGTCGCGGCGCCGGCGTCGAGCGCGAGGATCGTGAGCACGATTGCGAGCAGCCACGGCAACCGGGAGGCGGGTCCGGACCGGACGCTGAGTTTGTCGCTATCGGGCATGGGGTTCCAGACGCAGCGGACGCAATCGGGCCCCCGCTGGCGGCTGGCCTCCGAAACCTGGCGTCACGAATTGTTCTTAACGCAGTCCTACTGCGCGGGCGCGAATTGCACCTTTGGAAAAGTATAGTCAGTCCTCCGGATGCGAGGACGCAAGATTCACCTGCAAAAGGATTTGTAATCCTCAGGTAACGCCACGGTAAGAACCACGGGATTATTTCCGACCGGGATCGGGCCCGGCGGCGGTCTCGGGCAGGTTTACTCCTTGTCGCCCGAGCCCGAATCCCCTTTTGGTGTCGCCCGTTCGTCCGCGTGGAGCTGGTGTCGGAATGCCAGCCGCTGGCGGAAGGCCGCCCGTTGCCGGAACGCGGCCCGCTGGCGGAAGGCCGCCCGCTGGCGAAATGCCGCGCGCTGGCGGAAGGCTGCTCTCTGCCGGAACGCGGCGCGCTGGCGGAAGGCCGCCCGCTGGCGAAAAGCCGCCCGCTGACGGAAGGCCGCTCTCTGCCGAAAGGCGGCACGCTGCCGGAACGCGGCGCGCTGGTCGGAGCTGAAATCGCGTCCGATGCTGATGCTGTATCCATCCTGCTCGTCGAAAGGCGCCAGCAGCAGCTCGGACTTCTCGTCCTCGTCCAGTACCTCGTAGGACGAGAGGCTGTCCGGGATGAAGTACACCTTCCCATTTTCGCCGCGAATGAGGGTGCCTCCCTCGTCGGGGCCGTCCATCAGCTCTTCCTCGTCGTCGAAGCCGCCATCGAGGTCGTCGTCAAATTCATCGTCTCCGCTCAGCAACTCCTGAATCGTGCCTCCTTCCATGTCGCAACGGATGGTCGGGTAGTCGATCTGCCACATGGCGTACTCGCCGTCGGGAAAGATGCTGCCGCCGCCGGTGCACTTCTCACCGGAACCGATGACGAGGAAGAGCGCAGGTTCCGGCAACACGGTTACCGCGCCTCCGTGACGATAGCCGTGGATCGTCGCGAGGCCGGGCCTGGCAAGCCGACTGTACGCGTCCTTGTGGCGATCCCTCCAACTCTGCACCAGCGCGGGGTCGGCGGGAAACGACTCGATGTCGTTTTCCTCGCAGATATGCTTGATCCGGTTCCTCAACCGCTCACTGAGCCCGTCGTATTTGATCTTGAATCCGTCGAAGAGCTCGCCGTACACGACCACGTCGAACGGCCCCTCGAGCAGATCGCTCAGAGTTGCCGCTTTCGACTTCTCGCTTTTTTCCTCAGCCATGTCTCCCTCCACCTTCGATTCGTTGTTGTGGACTGCCTATGGCTCGAACTCACGCCACCTCAGGCAGTCCCGAATGATCTTCTGATACTTTTCGCCGGACAGCCGCCGATCGACCGTCAAGAGGCTCGCCGCCGCGTTCCACAACGTCAGCTCGTCGACGTCGAGTCTCCGCCAGCTCTTGACGAGACGTTCCCCGACGACATCCCGCGCGGTCTCGAGGGCATCCATGAATCCATCCGGCGCGGCCGCGTAGGCCGACTCGAACTCACCCTTGATCTTGCCGAGCTCATCCTTCTTCATCCCCTCCGGATCCGCAAGCTCGTCCAACGCCCGATTAATCAGCTTCTTCTCCACGAGGATCTCGTGGAATATCTCCACCAGTATGTCGAACACCGCGGCCGTGAAGGGCTGGCCCAGGCTGTGGATCTGCTTCTGCGTCAGGTACTTCGCCGGCGTCCAGGCGTAGTCTACTTCGGACATCTTGACCGAATGGCAGGCAGTCCGGATCTGTTCGGTCGGTGACAGCTCCGCGAGCTCGTTGAGCTCGTTGTCCACGTACAGGTTGCCGTGGGTCTCGTCCAGCAGATGCTTCCGAAAGTGCTCGAAGTGAAGGACCGAGATGAGCGAGAGGATGTCCGAGGCCGCCTCCTGAAACCCCGCGTACTGGGTCGAATCCGCATCGAAGGGTATGCCGATCTCCGACGCAAGTATGATGTGACCCATCTCGTGGGCGAGCACGTCGAAGTTGAGCGAGAACGGGTGTTCCTCGCCCTTGTCTCCCTTCCCGTAGCCGAGCTCTATGAAGCCGTATCCGGCCTGACCGTTCGGCCAGTTCACGTAGGGGATGACCTCCAGCTGCCGGTAGTCGTCCCGGAAGAACCAGCGCACGCGCTCTCCGGAGTAGCCCTCCCAGACGTCGAGGACCATACGCATCGCCGCGAAGCAATGGGCGGCCTCGAACTCGCGGGTCTTCTCATCGAGCTCGTGGAAATGACCGGCATCGTTCGGCTTCGCCGCCGCCCCGATGTCTCCGCGGTAGGGCGGCAGGGTATCGTCGTCGTAGAGCTTCTTCCCGGTCGCATTGACGACCTTGATGCGGTCGTCCATCGGCCCGTCCTTCACCGATCCCGCGGGCACGTCCAGCGTGTGGAGGACCGGTTTCTCGAAGCCGGGGAGGAACCTCGGCTGGCAGTACAGCAGGAACTTCGTGCCCTCGGAGCCCGCGGCCGTGCTCATATCGGTACCCCCTCTACAGGATCCATCACGTCTTCTGTCTCCCGGGCCATCTCGTAGAGCAACTCGTGCAGGAGGATCCGGCAGAGAGCGCCGGCGTCCTGTAACCCGAGCTCACGGGCGTAGCCTTCGAGATCCATCGGAACGGTCATTCCCTGGCAGTCTTCGAAGAACCACGCGAGCACCTCAGCCGGTGTCAACATGGCATCGGCGTATTCCGGCGGCGCCCCGAATTGCGCGCTCAGTACGCGTTCTTTCTCGGCAGCGCGGCCGGCAAAGAAGACGTAGTCGCCGCATTCTACCAGACCAGCCCCCAAGGGATCTCGGGAAGTCCCCGCTCCACCCCGGGCGCGGATGTCGTCGACGAGATTCTCCCAGGCGTCGGTACGCTGAAAGTGAAATCCGGCATCGAAGGGACGCGCCTGGACGTCGCCGAGCATTCTCAACAATGCGATCGCGTCATCCCGCTTCAGATCGATCGCGTGATGCGCGACCCACTCGGCGAGATCCCGGGAGATCTCCAACCCGACGTCGGATGCGCACTTCTCGAAAAGGGCATCGTAGCTTCGGTCCCAGTAGAAGAGGGATCGGGCAGCATCAATCATTGCGTCGTGATCATCTTTCGAGATCACATCTTCCGCCAACGCCTTCGCCAGTGTTGCCCGTATGTTCACGAGGGGCACCGTTCGCGATCGATAGCCCATTTCCTCCGGCCCGTGGACGACAGCCACCTCGTCGTCGTCATCGATCACGCCGTCCC
>CBDTYP010000341.1:0-3666 GCA_965364645.1 uncultured Gammaproteobacteria bacterium
CTTGCGCATCTCCAGGACCTCCGCCAGCCCGTCGGCGCGGAGCACGCCCTCGTCGGCGTGGTGCACGAACAGAGACCCGAAGTGGCGAGCGCAGTCCCGGAGCTGGCGGGGGGAGAGATCCTGATCCTCGATCACCAGCACGAGGTGCTCGGCGATGGCGGCGCGGACGGCGGCGACGGTCTCCTCGTCTGGTGCGCCGCTGAGACGCACGCCCGCGAGGACGGCGCCGACGTGAGGAGTGATCGGACTCAGCGAGACGCCGGACGAGGGACGGGCGTCATCCGGCATGTCTCGGGCGCGCCTTGATGGCCTGGTCCCGCGATCAGAAGAACTTGAGCGCGACACCCTCGCGTGATCGGCGAACGACGATGGCCGGGCGATTGTGCAGCCGTACCACCGATCCGAGATCCAGTACGAGATTGAGCTTCACGACGTGGCGCTCGCGGATCGGCAGTGGACCCGTGGCGACGAACGCGCCGGTGGAGCTGAGATCGCGGACCTTGCCCTTGTAACGCGGCAGCCCCTGCCGCGAGACATAAGCTTCCGCCTTGGTCGACGTACGGGACACGCACCGGCGTTCGCGTCTCTGGACTTCGCTCTCGCGCTTCCCCCTGGTGGTGGAAAATTCCACGACTCTCCCTCTTCTTTTATGTTGCACCCCGAGTGGCGCATTATATTGTGGATTGGTCGGGAGATCAGTTTCCCCGTTGGATTTTTTTGCAGGAATCTGTTTCCGCACAATAGGATCAGTTTTCGTATTCGGACGCGAAATCTGTTCTCATGTCACCGACGATGAGAATCAGAACGCGCCACCAGGGAACCGCCGCCGATGAAGCTTTTCTATGCCTCTGCCTCACCTTTCGTCCGTAAGGTCATGATGTTCGCCATCGAAACCGGCGTCGTGAACGACATCGAGCTCGCGAAGATCGCGCTGACGCCGACGAGCCCGAATGCAGATGTCTGCGCCGACAATCCGGTGGGCAAGATTCCCACACTCGTGCGCGACGACGGCGTCGCGCTCTATGACTCCCGGGTCGTCTGCGAGTACCTGGACAGCCTGCACGGGGGAACGCCCATGTTTCCCGCAGAAGGCGAGGCACGCTGGACCGCGGTCCGGCGCCAGGCTCTCGCCGACGGGATCATGGATGCGGCGGTGAGCGCGCGCTACGAGACTTTCCTGCGCCCGGAGGCGCTGCGCTGGGCGGACTGGGTGGACGGACAGATGGGCAAGGTGCGCCGCGGCCTCGACGTGCTCGAGGGCGAGCAACTGACGGGCATCCTGGACATCGGAACGATCAGTATCGCCTGCGCCCTCGGCTACATCGACTTTCGCTACCCCGACGAGGGGTGGCGGGACTCCCGCCCCGGGCTCGCGGCCTGGTTCGAAGAGATATCGGCCCGGCCATCCATGACCGGGACCGTACCGGAGTAGCCCCTCGGCGGTGGCCGGCTCGCGCCTTTCGAAGACCAAGTACATCTCCGGCAGCCAGTGCCATCTCAAGCTCTGGTACGACTGCTACGAGAGCGAGCTCGACACCGACGTCGACATCGTCACTCAGGCGATATTCGACACCGGGCACGCGGTGGGCCGCCTCGCCCGCGAGCGGTATCCGGGCGGCGTCCTGGTGGAGGCGGACCACCTGCATCCCGCCGAAGCCATCGCCGAAACTCGCGCACTGCTGGCCGATGAATCCGTCCCGGCCATCTTCGAGGCGGCCTTCGAGCACCGCGGCGTGCTCGTGAGGGTCGATGTGCTCGAGCGCAGTCTGCGCGGCGGCTTCAATCTCATCGAGGTCAAATCCGGGACCCGGGTCAAGGAGGTCAACGAGCATGACGTCGCGGTGCAGTCGTGGGTCGTGCGGGGCGCCGGCGTCGATCTCGCCTCGGTCGGTCTACTGACCCTGAGCCGCGGGTACGTATACAACGGCAGGAGCCTGGATTTGTATCGGCTGTTCCGTTTCCATCCCCTGGACGACGAGGTGCTCGAGCACCTGCCGTGGATCGGGGAGGACGTGACCCTCCTGCAGACGATGCTGTCTTCGGATGACGCCCCGGAGGTGGATCCCGGCGATCACTGCTTCGAGCCCTACGAGTGCGGATACTACGAGTACTGCACCCAGGACTGGGAGTATCTCGAGCACCCGGTCACCGATCTCCCGCGTCTTCGCGAGGCGAAGCGCGAGCAGCTGGAAAGCCGGGACATCGAAGAGATCACCGACATCCCCGATGACTTTCCCCTGAGCAAGCGCCAGGCCATCGTGCGTTTCTCGGTGATCAGCGGGAGTGAGCACGTGTCGCCGAGCCTCGGCGAGGCGTTGTCGGCGGCGTCCTACCCCGTCCGCTATCTCGACTTCGAGAGCTTCAATCCCGCCATTCCCCGCTTCGCCGGTACCCGCTGCTACGACGCGATCCCTTTCCAGTTCTCCATGCATACGGAGGCCGAGGACGGCGAAGTCACACACGAGGAGTTCCTCTGGACCGGGGAGGGCGATCCGCGCCGGCCGCTGGCGGAGGCGTTGCTGGCCGCCGCCGGCGAGTCGGGGACCATCTGCGTTTACTCGAGCTACGAGCGCAGTGTGATCAGGGCCCTCGCCCGCGA
This sequence comes from uncultured Gammaproteobacteria bacterium, assembly GCA_965364645.1. Taxonomy (GTDB): domain Bacteria; phylum Pseudomonadota; class Gammaproteobacteria; order HK1; family HK1; genus JAABYT01. The sequence continues at coordinate 2,600 of CBDTYP010000341.1, forward strand.
GCTGCCTGATCTCGCCCCCGGGCTGGACACGCTCATCGAGCGGCTCTGGGATCTGCTCAAGGTCGTCGAGGCGAACTACTATCACCCCGATTTCCATGGCTCGTTCTCCATCAAGGAGGTGCTGCCGGTGCTGGTGCCGGAGATGGGCTACGACGACCTCGCCATCGCCGACGGGCGGGAGGCGAGCGCCGCCTACCAGCAGGCCCTCGACTGCGGCGATGAAGAGGAGCGCCGGCGCATTCACGAAGCGCTGCGGGCGTACTGTGCACAGGACACCCTCGCCCTGGTGGCTCTCAGACGAGCGCTCGCGGAGAAGGCGTCTCCCTAAGTCAGGCCCGCGTCCCGGCCGGGCCTCGACGAGTGTGCGCCATGTCACAGGCGCGGCCCGTGTCCTGCGGCAACGGGGGCGTGAACGGAGTCTCGGAACTAAGCTGGAGGAGGCGTCAGAATTTCGCTCCTCGTACAACCCGACACGGATAGTTCCTCAGACCGTCTGCGCAGATTCCATGGCAAAGCTGGACATCCCCGGTTACAAGATCAACGCCCACGTCGGCTCCGGCGGCATGGCGGTGGTGTTCCGCGCCATGCAGGAATCCCTGCAGCGGCAGGTGGCGCTCAAGGTGCTGAAGGAGACGGAGTCGAAGGAGTGGACCGAGCGTTTCTTGAACGAGGGACGCATCCTCGCCTCGCTCAGCCACCGCAACATCATCACCGTCCACGACATCGGGATATACGAGGGGCACATCTATATCTCCATGGAGTATCTCGAGGGCGGCGATCTGAGAGTGCGGATCGAATCCGGCATGACGCCCAAGGAAGCCCTGGAGATACTCACCACCATCGGCGAGGCGCTGGAGATAGCGCACAAGAAGGGCGTCATCCACCGCGACGTGAAGCCCGGCAACATCCTGTTCCGCCAGGACGGCACGCCGGTGCTTTGCGACTACGGTATCGCCAAGGATTTCGAGCGTGAGACGGACGTCACCGTGGACGGCACCGTCATCGGCACCCCCGACTACCTCGCCCCCGAGCAGGCCCGGATAGAGAACATCGACGGGCGCACCGAC
>CBDTYP010000342.1:0-3663 GCA_965364645.1 uncultured Gammaproteobacteria bacterium
AGCAGGCGTGCCGCGATGGTGCCCGTGCGCCCGAGACCGCCGTGGCAATGGAGCGCGATGGAGCGGCCGTCGCGGATGAGTCCGTGGAGCTCCGGGCCGACGCTCCGCCAGCCAGCCTCGAAGGTCTCGTCGGGAACGCCCATGTCGCGGATGGGTAGATGCCACCAGCGCATCCCGAGGGCTTCCACCTCGGTGCGGATCGCTATCGCGCCGAGGGCCGCGAGCTCGTGGTCCTCCATCAGGGTCACCAGGCATTCGGCGCCCCAGTCGCGCAGCAGACCCAGAGCGTCGGCAAGCGGGCCGTCGCGCCCCGGGCAGGGGCAGAGCCCGATGCGGGCACCGGTTCCCGGCAGGGTGAGGGAATCAAAACGCCACCCGGTCACGATCTAAATGAACACCTGTGCGATCACCAACCCGAAGCTGCCGATGGCGCCCGCGACGGGCACCCAGAGGGGACAGGGTATCACCCCGCTGACCGCGCGGCTTCGGCGCTTCAACACGATGAGGGCGACGTTCACCAGCCCGAACACGACGAGCACCAGAAAGCTCGTGGCGCTCGCGAGACTCACCAGCGGAAACCACAGGGCGAGCCCCGTGACGATGACCGTGACGCAGACGGTGGCCACCACCGGCGTCCGGGTGCGGGCATTCACCGCCCCCAGCGCGCGGGGCAGCCAACCCTTGGCACTCATGCCGTAGAAGATCCGCGCGGCCATGATGATCTGCACCAGCGCGCCGTTGATCACCGCAAGCAGGCCGATGCCGCTGATGAGGACGGGGGAACGTCCGGTGGCGTGCTCGTACACGAGCGCCAGCGGCGCCTTGCTCTCGGCGAGTGCATCCATCGGTACACTGGTAAGCGCCACCAGAACCACCAGCAGATAGATGATGGTCGACACGCACAGCGCGATGAGGATCCCCAGCGGCAGATTGCGCTCCGGACGCTCGACTTCCTCGGCCACGTTGACCATGTCCTCGAACCCGATGAAGGCGAAGAACGCCAGGAACGCGCCCAGCAGGACTCCCGGCACCACGGTGTCCCCGCCGAACAGCAGCATCTCCGGGATCTTCTCGGGCACGGTGCCGAGCTCGCCGCCGGCGACCACGACGATCATCGCCAGCCCCCCGGCCTCGATGACCGTCAGCGTGGCGGCGACGCGCACCGAGCCCTTGATCCCCCACGCGGCGATCGCCCCGAGGACCACGACGAGGCAGACGATGACGAGTGCATCCGGTACGTCCGCCAGAACGCGGAAGTATCCGGCGAATCCTCGGGCCAGGGTCGCCGAAGAGACCATGCCCGCGGCGGCGATGAGCACGCCGACACCGGTCGACAGCCAGCGCAGGTCGAAAGCCTCGTTCACGTACACCGCCTCGCCCGCGCTGACGGGAAAGCGCGCGGCGAGCTCGCCGTAGGTGAACGCCGTGAGGCCCGCCACCATGGCGGCCAGCACGAAAGCCAGCGGCGCTCCCATGCCCGCGGCGCCGACCACCTCCCCGACGAGCACATAGATCCCCGCGCCGAGAATGTTGCCGAGACCGTAGAGGGTGATGAGCGAGAGGCCGAGAGAACGGCTCAGGCCGACCGGGGTTCGGGTACTCGGGTCCGTCACCGACGAGGTCTCGAGGCGTGCATCGGGGCAGGATTCCGGATCTTCGGGGGCGTCCCGACCTCAGCCGCTCGGCAGCCGTTCGAGAGAACCGGCTCCATCCAGCTGGTAGGCGCGACCGAGGACGCCTATTTGAATGCCGACACCGCCATCGGCGAGGCGCTGTTCGACGATGGCGGCGTGATCCAGCACACCGGCGACGAAGAGGCTCGCGAGCGCTTTCTCGCCATCCACAACCGCGCCGCTCGCATCGAGAGCATCGGCGACATCCATGAAGTCCGCCTGCCGGCGAAGCCGTGCGAGCCAGGCGGCGGCCAGCGCCGCCTTGTCGGCGCCGGTGAGCTCGCGGCTCGACGTCACCTTGCGCGACGCGAAGTCCCGCCAGACGCCGTCCCGTGCTGCCGTGTCGCCCGGACCCCGGGAGTCGATGTGGTCCATGAGCGCGTGGGGCGCGAGCAGCGAAGCGTCCACCTCGCCGCCCATCTCCCGGGCCTTGTCCGCGAGCCCTGCAACCAGGCGTCCGTGCTGGTTCCGTGCGTCGCCGCCCTGGGATGTCCCTCCAGGGAGGCCCTTCACCGCCGCGACCAGCACCTCCTGCACGGCCTGCATCTCCGAGCGCGTAACACCAGCGCGCGCGGAGTAAAACGCGCCGAGCCTGGCGCGCTCTTCGCCGAAGCGTGCATCGATCGTCCGCAACTCTGCTTCCAGGGCGCCGGTGCGGGCCTGCATCCGGCGCGCGAAGGTGGCAAACGCTTCCAGCAGCTGCTGGCGCTCGCCGCCGAGCGCAGCGTGCTCCTGCTCGAGCGCTCCCGGCGCCGGCGACTGCCCCGTAGAAGCCGATCGCGTGCTCTCTTCGCCATCTTCGATGGCGGCGATGCGCGCGTCGATCCGGCGCCGGTCGGCGTCCAGCTGCTCGGCGGCCTTGTAAACGTCGGCGGTCCGCGGCCGGGAGAGATCGAAGCGGGCGTTGCCGGCTGCGGTGTACAGGAGCCCGTCGTCGTTCGCCTCCATCACCCGGGCAATGGCCGTGTCGAGTCCTTCGTGGTTGCGCCCGAAGGCCTCCGTCATCGCGGCGTTCGAGGTCTCCAGATCGGCTCGGGAATTGCGCAGCTCGCTACTGATGTGCGCCTCGAGAGATCGGATCTGCGCGTCCACCTTCTGCCGGCGCGTGTCGATCGCCGTCTCGATGCTAAGCCTGGAGGCGTTGAGCTGCGCCAGATCCGCGGCGAGCGCCCGATCGCGTTCCCGCTTGGCCGCGTTGAAACGCTCGAAGCGTTCGTTGAACTCCTTGTTCTTCACGGCGAGCTCCTCGTGCACCGTGAGCACCGCTTCCCGGGCCTCTGCCAGTACCGCCTGTAGCTTCGCGATGCGTTCCTCCAAATTCGCGAACTCCCGGGCCCGTGCATCGCGCTGGGGATCGTCGGCGCCGGCGTCGTTGTGGGTCTCGACCAGCGCGTTGTACTCGTCGATGAGTGCGCGCAGTGCTACTTCCGTTTCACCATGCAGGGCCCGCTGCTCGCGCTCGGTCTCGAGCGCCCGGGCCACGACGGCGCCCATCCCCTCGAGCTCTCCGCGTTCCGCCTCGAGCCACTTGTCGTACGCGGCGTAGTCGACGGCGTAGGCATCCGCCAGCTGCTTGAGCTTGCGCCGCTCTCCTTCGGCGAAGCGCCGCCAGTCCTCGTCCAGGGCACGGATCTCGAGGGCCAGGGGATCCCCGGCGCTCATGTACTCCTCGAACTGCCGGGTCAGCGCGATGCGCGCCTTGCGTGTGGCGGCGAGGTTGTCGAGGTAGCCCTTCCGGATCGCCTCGAGCACCACGGTTGCGGATGACGATGTCGTAGAGCGGTGGCGTCTGATCCTGAGCGAGGACCGGTGGAGCGGAGACGAGGAACGAGAGCGCTTCGGCGGCCATCCCGGGCGCGACCTCGGAGACCGTCTAAGCCCAAGTACGGCGAGCCCTTCCGCGCGGGCCCGCTGTGTTCCGTAGTGCAATCCCAGCATGATCAGGGCATCAGCGAGCCCGGTAATTCCCAGCCCGATGCGACGGCTTCCC
>CBDTYP010000343.1:0-3637 GCA_965364645.1 uncultured Gammaproteobacteria bacterium
AAAATGACCCACGGAATGATCGTCGCCCCCCAACCCGAAGCCGTAGAAGCCGGCGCCCTGGCATTGAAACGCGGCGGCAACGCCGTCGACGCCGCCATCACCTGCGCACTCGTGCAAGGCGTCGTCGACCCCTGCATGGCCGGCATCGCCGGCTTCGGCACCATGCACCTCTTTTTACCCGATGAAGGCGTCCACGGCTGCATCGACTTCCACACGAAGGCGCCCGGCGCCGCCCGTGAAGACATGTGGGCCGATCGCATCGAGGGCGAGGCCCGCGACGGCTTCGGCTTCTTCCTCACCGGCCGCGTCAACGAGGTCGGCTACCAGTCCATCATGGTGCCCGGCAGTCTCAAGGGATATCACGAGGCCGTCGACGCCCACGGCACCATGGACTGGGAAGACGTGATAGCGCCGGCCGTCGCCCACGCCGAGGCCGGCTTCATCGTGCGTCCTCACGTCTACGACTTCTGGACGAAGTCCCAGGACATGGGGCGCGTGACCACCAGAGAGAAGCTCGCATCCACGCCGGCGGGACGGCGCATCTATTTCTGCAACGACGGCGAGCTGCCGCGCCCGGGACAGCGCCTTCGCAACCCGGAGATGGCCGAGAGTCTCCGGCGCATCGCGAAGGGCGGCGCCGATGTCTTCTACTCCGGCGACATGGCCGCGCAGATGGTCGCCGATATTCAGGCCAACGGCGGCCTGCTGTCGATGGAGGATCTCGCCGCCTACCGCACGCGAACGATAGAGCCCATCTGGACCGACTACCGCGGCTACCGGGTCGCGGGCAACCAACCGCCGGGCGGCGGCGTCATGGTGCTCGAGATGCTCAATATCCTCGAGAACTTCGACCTGCACGAGATGGGACACAACACGCCCGAGTACATCCGCGTCGTCAGCGAGGCGATGAAGTTCGCGACCATCGACAAGGACACGCGGGTGGGCGATCCGGAGTTCAGCGACGTGCCCACCGACGTGCTCATCGACAAGGACTACGCGGCGGAGCTCTCGGAGATCATCGCCCGCGGCGAGCAGGCCCATGTCGAACGCCTCGCGAGCGCCGAGGAATCCCGGGACACCACCCACGTCTGCGTCATCGACGAGCACGGCAACGCCGTCTCCCTCACCCACTCTCTCGGCATGCCGTCGGGCGTCATCAGCGAAGGCCTCGGGTTCATGTACAACGGTTGCATGAGCGTATTCGATCCCCGGCCCGGGCACGCCGGCTCCATCGCGCCGGGGAAGAGCCGGTTCACCGCCATGGCGCCGACGATGGTCTTCGACGACGACGATCTCCGCTTGATCATCGGCGCGCCGGGCGGCACATGGATAACGATGGGCGTGTTGCAGGGGATCCTGAACGTCCTCGACTTCGACATGTCCATACTCGAGGCGGTGGCGGCGCCACGCTTCACGGCCAACAGCGACATCATCGACGTCTGCAACCGCATCCCCCACTTCGTCAGCGACGAGCTGGAGCGAATGGGCTACCCCACCGCCCGCAGCTACCTCTCCTACACCTTCGCCGGCGTGCACGCCATCAAGATCGACGACGGCCGCTGGTCCGGAGCCGCCGACCCCGGCCGCGACGGCATGCCCCTCGAGGTCTAACAATTCAGGGACAGTATACCTATTTCGCCTGCATCCACTTTCTGCACGGCAAGGCCGTGACCGAAATAGGTATACTGTCCCTGAATTTCCCCGGCTTGATTAATGGGACGGGCGGTGTCAGGCTAACCTCATGTCCGAGAGCCGAATTTTGTTCGCGCGAGTTTGGTGGTCGCCCTGACAGGGGGCGGTCGCGGGCACGTTATTCACAGGATCCCGGAGCCGCCACGGTGTTGGCGGCTCTTTTTTTTCCCGCCTCCACCGTCGTGAATCCCACCGATCCGGAGCCATTGGAGATCGAGTGAGGCACGCTCATGACAGCGTCGATAGCAGCACAGGCAAACGCCACAATTCTCGAAACCCCCTGCGGGGTTCGCATACATCACAGCGCGCACGTCGAGCGGTATGAAGACGCCGTGCTGCCGCTGCAGGCGGCACTGGACGGCCATCGCGGCGTGCTGCTCACGTCGTCGTTCGAGTACCCGGGACGCTACACGCGCTGGGACATCGGCTTCGTTGATCCGCCGCTGGTCTTTACTGGCCGCGGACGCACGTTCAGCTTCGAACCACTGAATGCCCGCGGCGCACTCCTGCTCGCGCCCATCGGTAAGGCGCTCGCGAGTATCGATGCCCTCGAAACGTTGGACGTGTCGAAGGACGGCATCCGGGGAAGCGTGCGCACATCCGACGAGTGGTTTCCCGAGGAGCTCCGCAGCAAGCAGCCCACCGTCTTCTCCGTGCTGCGCGCCGTTTGCGAAGCTTTTCGCTCGGAGGACCCTTACCTCGGCTTCTACGGCGCGTTCGGTTACGAGCTCGCCTTCCAGTTCGAACCGGTGCGGGAGCGCCTCGCACGCGACGGACAGCAGAGGGATCTCGTGCTCTACCTGCCCGACGAAATCCTCATCGTCGATCACCGCCGCGAGCAGGCCACCACCCACCGTTACGAGTTCGAGTTCGACGGGGCGAGCACCGACGGGCTCGCGCGCGACGGCACCGACGAACCCTATGCGCCCGCCAACGCCGTGGAACGGGAGTGCGACCACGCCCCGGGCGAGTACGCCGATACCGTGCGCACCGCCATCGAGGCGTTCCGCCGGGGCGATCTGTTCGAGGTCGTTCCCGGACAGACCTTCTTCGAGCTGTGCCCCGCTCGACCCTCCGAGGTGTTCGCCCGCCTGAAGAAGCGCAACCCCGCCCCCTACGGCGCACTCATCAATCTCGGCGAGAAGGAGTACCTGGTGGCGGCATCGCCCGAGATGTACGTGCGTGTCGACGGCCGGCGCATCGAGACCTGCCCGATCTCCGGCACGATAGCCCGGGGCAAGAACGCCATCGGCGACGCGGCGCAGATCCTCAAGCTGCTGACCTCTGAGAAGGAGGAGTCGGAGCTCACCATGTGTACCGACGTGGATCGCAACGACAAGTCGCGGGTCTGCGAGGCGGGAAGCGTGCGGGTCATCGGCCGCCGGCAGCTCGAGCTGTACTCCCGCCTCATTCATACCGTCGACCATGTCGAGGGCACGTTGCGCGAGGGCTACGACGCGTTGGACGGATTCCTCGCCCACACCTGGGCCGTAACCGTCACCGGCGCCCCGAAGCAGCACGCGATCCAATTCATCGAGGACCACGAGCAGTCGCCGCGGCGCTGGTACGGCGGCGCCATGGGCATGATCGGCTTCGACGGCAACATGAACACCGGACTTACGCTGCGAACGGTGCGCATCAGCAACGGCGTCGCCGAGGTGCGCGCCGGGGCGACGCTGCTCTTCGAGTCCGATCCGGAGGCGGAGGAGGCGGAGACCCGTCTCAAGGCGTCCGCGCTCCTCGACGCCATCCGCCACGGCGACGAGCCGGCGGACGAAGCTCGCGTCGAGGTGACCGAGCGGCCGGGGGACGGCAAGAAAGTGCTGATGGTGGACCACGAGGATTCATTCGTGCACACCCTGGCGGGCTACTTCCGCGAGACCGGCGCGAAAGTCGTCACCTACCGTGCGGGCTTTCCGCTGGAGAAGCTCGCCGAGGAGGCGCC
>CBDTYP010000344.1:0-3601 GCA_965364645.1 uncultured Gammaproteobacteria bacterium
CGTCCAATCCCGGCCACGTCGAGTAGTCCCGACCGCTTTCCTCCCATGCCGAGATTCGGTTGACCGTCAGCCCGGTTGCCTTCCTCGCGGCATGGATTGCCTTTCCCCAGGCGGGCGCAGAGCCGGTGACGGCCTCCGTCGATCAGCCGGCGGAACTCCAGGCGGTCCCCGAGCCCCCGGAGATCCCGCCCCAGGTCAAGAGCGGCGAGACCCTGGAGCCGGACATCACCATACGCCGGGACGACCGCAAGACCATCACCGAGTACCGGATCAACGGACGGGTGCACAGCATCAAGGTGGAGCCGGTGGTGGGACCGACCTACTGGCTCGTAGACACCACCGGCGACGGATTCACGGACACGCGCTACGACAATTTCTATCCGCCCTTCGCCATCCCGGGGTGGGTGATATTCCGCTGGTGAGTATCGGGCTCAGCTCGCCAGGAAAATTGCCCCGAGCCCCAGAAACGTCATAAACCCCACGACATCGGTCACCGTCGTCAGCACCACCCCGCCGGCGAGCGCCGGATCGATCGTCAATCGCCGCATGATGAGCGGCAGCACCGTCCCCGCGATGGCGGCGATAACCAGGTTGATGACGAGCGCGACCCCCACGATGACCCCGAGGGCCGGCTGGCCGAACCAGTAGGTGGCGATCAGCGCCACGACCAGGGCCCACAGCAGGCTGTTGATGAAGCCCACCATGACCTCGCGGTTCAGCAGCCACCCCGCGTTGCTCTGACCCACCTGCCCGAGCGCCATGCCGCGAATGACGATGGTCAGGGTCTGACTGCCGGCGATGCCTCCCATGCTGGCCACCACGGGCATGAGGACCGCCAATGCCACCACCTTCTCGATGGTGGCCTCGAACAGACCAATCACCCAGGCCGCCAGCAACGCCGTCATCAAGTTGATCCCGAGCCACAGCATCCGCTTCCGCGACGTCGTGAAGACGGATGCGAAGATGTCATCCTCCTCGTCGAGGCCCGCCATGCGCATGAACGCCTGGTCACCCTCCTCGCGGATGACGTCGACCACGTCGTCGATGGTGATACGCCCGACGAGCCTGCCGTCCTCGTCCACGACCGGCGCGGAGATGAGATTGTGCTGCTCGAACAACCGCGCCACCTCGTGTGAGTCCGTTTTCGCCGGGACGGCATCCCGTTCCTCGATTATGTGCGCCTGGACTGTATCCTCCGGATCGCTGATTAACAGATCGGCGAGCCGGATCATGCCCACGTAGATGTTTTCTCGATCGACGACGAACAGCCGGTTGGTCTTCTCCGGGATCTCCCCGCGGCGGCGCAGGTAACGCAGCACCGTCTCCAGGGTCACATCAGCCCGGACGGTGAGCACGTCGACGTTCATCAGGCCGCCGGCACAGTCCTCCGGATAGGCGAGCACGGCCTCCAGACGCTGGCGGTGCAGCTCGTCCATGGCCTGCAGCACTTCGTCCGCGACCGGCTCGGGAAGATCCTGGAGGATGTCGGCTGCATCGTCCGGGTCGAGCTCCTGGGCCACCGCGGCCAGCGCCTGGGTCTCCATCTGACGCATGTGCGAGGCGCGCACGGCGTCGTCCGCCTCTGCCAGCACCTCGGCGACGGAATCCGGATCCAGCTGAGACCAGACGATGTCGCGCTCGCCCTCCGGTAACGATTCCAGGAGCAATGCCACATCCGCCGGGTGGAGCTCGCGGACCAGCGCGTACACCTCGCTGATTGCCTCGCGTTCCAACGCGTCGTTCAGTCGGCGGAGGCTTTCCTGGTGCTGGTCTTCGTCGGCATGCTGGGTCATCTGTAGGACCATCCGAAAGTGTTGGGTTCGACGGAGTCGCCGTCAGAGGCGATTCATCTCTTCGAGCAGCGCGGTCCTCGTCGTGGACTTGATGACCCGCATGACCCTCTGGGTGAACTTGCGGCTCTCGCCGACGTGACTCTCGGTGATCACCTGCTTCACCTCCAGGAGCGCGTTGGGATGCACGCTGAATTCCTTCAAGCCCATCCCCAGGAGCAGACGCGTATAACGTGCATCGCCGGCCATCTCCCCGCACATGGCGACGGGAATGCCCATCTTGCGTCCGGATTGGATCGTCATCTGGATGAGACGCAACACCGCCGGGTGCAGCGGATCGTAGAGATAGTTGACCTCGTCGTCGACACGATCGATGGCGATGGTGTACTGGATCAGATCGTTCGTGCCGATGGAGAGGAAATCCAGCTCACGGGCGAAGATGTCGGCGCAGATGGCCGCCGCCGGCACCTCGATCATTGCGCCGATGGGCATCGAGCGATCGTATGGCTGGCCCTCGTCGTCGAGCTCCCGGCGGCACAACTTGACGAGATCGAGGACCTGCGCGAGCTCGCTCGTCGTCGACAGCATCGGGACCATCATGCGCACCGGGCTGTGAGCCGACGCGCGCAGAATCGCCCGCAGCTGCGGGCGGAACAGTCCCGGCTCCTTCAGGCAAAGCCGTACCGCGCGCAGGCCGAGAGCGGGGTTCGACGACGAAGGGGCGCCGGGCCGCGCGCCATCCACCTGCTTGTCCGCGCCCAGATCCAGGGTGCGGATGGTGACCGGGGCCCCCTCCCCCGCACGCACCACCTCGGTGTAGGCCTGGTATTGCTCCTCCTCGTCCGGAGGCGCATCACGGTTCATGAACAGGTATTCCGTCCGGTACAGGCCGACACCCTGAGCGCCCACCTGAACGGCGGTCTCCAGGTCCGCGGGAAGCTCCACGTTCGCCTGCAGGACGATGGATTCGCCATCCGAGGTGATCGTGGGAGCGTTGCGCAGCTTGCGCCGCGCCGCGTGAATGCGCTCGATGCCCCGCTGGAGCTTCTCGTAGTGGCGCACCATCTGCTCGTCCGGATCGACGAGCACCACGCCCTGCCGGCCGTCGATGATGAGCGAATCGTGCTCGCGGAGATAGGGACCCGCATTGTGCAGACCGACCACGGCGGGGATCCGCAGGCTGCGGGCGAGAATCGCCGTATGCGAGTTCGGCCCGCCGAACTCCGTGACGAACGCAGCGACGCCCTGGTGCTGCATGAGCACCGTATCCGCCGGCGTCAGATCATCGGCGAAGACGATCTTGCCGGTGAACGAGTCGTCCGCGCGGGAGGTCGGGCCTTCCGAGTGCAGGAGCCGCAGCTGCACGGAGTTGACCACGTGATCGATATCGTCCTTGCGCGTGCGCAGGTAATTGTCGTTCATGGCCTCGAACACGCTCACCAGAGCATCGCGCTGCACCTTCAGCGCCCACTCCGCGTTCTGTCTCTGTTCACGGATGATCTTGATGGGCGCCTTGGTGATTGCCGAGTCGTCGAGCATCAGCAGGTGGGTGTCGATAAACGCCGCGATATCGGTTGCGGTATCCGGCGGTATCTGTCCCTTGATCGCGGCGAGGTCCGCGCGCGCACCGGTGATGGCCTTCTTGAAACGTCTGACCTCTTTCTCGACCGCGGTCTTCTCGAGGGTGTACTCGGGCACCTCCATGTTCCCACGGGTGACGACGTGGACCGTGCCGATGGCGATGCCCTTGGATGCTCCGATGCCGTGCAGCGAGAAGGTCATGGGTTCGCGTCCACTATTCCGGTTCGCCG
>CBDTYP010000345.1:0-3594 GCA_965364645.1 uncultured Gammaproteobacteria bacterium
ACGCTCGCCGTCGACACGGAGCAGCCGGGGTGGATCAACAGATACCAGGGCGTCTCCAACTCGACCGGCTCGAGACGCTCGCCGACCCCCTCCGCCCACGCCGCCACGCCGTGCACGAACACCGGCACATCCGCGCCGAGAGAGAGTCCGAGGGCGGCGAGCCGCTCGGTGCCGAGGTCCAGATCCCACAGCCTGTCGAGGGCCAACAGCGTGGTGGCGGCATCCGAGCTTCCGCCGCCGAGACCGGCGCCCATGGGGATGTGCTTCTCGACGGCGATGTCCGCGCCGAGATGGCTACCGGTCTCCTCGGCCAGCAGACGCGCGGCGCGCACCGCCAGATCCGCGTCCTCCTCGATCTCCCCGTGGGCGGAGACGCGCCGTATGCGCCCGTCGTCGCGGGGAGTGATCGCAATGCTGTCCTCGAGGTCGAGAAACTGAAAGAGCGTCTGCAAATCATGGTAGCCGTCGGCGCGGCGTCCAACGATGTGCAGGAACAGGTTCAGCTTCGCGGGGGCGGGCCAGTGAGTCGTATTCATGCAAGCCGGGGATCGAGCATTCGCCTCGCGACAATCTACGTCGAACCCGCCCCGGTTCGCCAGTTGCGCACCACCAGCTTCGCGCGCACGTGATCGTTTTCCAGGCTGAGCTTGGTCGGCAGGACCAGGCCGTCGAACTCGCCGTAGCGATCGTAGCGGATCTTCCAGCCGAGCTGGCCGAGGGACGCGAGCCGGCCGGCGGCATCCAGCTCGCGCTCGGCGACAGGCGCCTCCGGGTCAGGCAACCCGAGGATCCAGTGGCGCAGCCCCGAGAGCGGCACCTGCCATCCTGCTCGGGACTGCATCAGCTCCTCCGCGCTCCGTGCCCGGAAGACGTCGTCGGCCGTGCGCATCTCCACCAGTCCGGGCGAGCCGCTCAGCTCCATCATCCCCTGTCCGAGGGGTCCGCTCAGACGGATGGTGAAGCTATCCGGGAGCTGGCGCCAGGTCAGCCCCGCACTCCAGGAATCCTCCTCGGACTGCAGGCCGAGCTTACCGACCGCGGTCCATTCGACGAGTGTGGCGAGGACCGCCCGGTGTTCCGTCCAGACCCGCTCGGGATCGTCCACGGGCACCACTTCCTGTGTGGTCTCGCAGGCGCCCATCAGAATCGATACACCAATCAGGGGAATGAACAGCGCGGCGCGCAGCCGACGGGGCCGGGAGGTGATAGTCGGGGGTGTGGCGATCAACTGCACGGAGCGACGTGGCCGGCCGCGGCCGCCCGTGACGATCCGGTCACTGCTCGAAGCGCTTCTTGACGTCCAGCAGGCGGGGATCGTCCGGCGTGCTCTGGAGGGCCGTATCCCAGATCTCCATCGCGCCTTCCTTGTCTCCGGTCATCCACAGCACCTCGCCGAGGTGCGCCGCGATCTCCGGATCGCCGTTGAGCTCCATGGCCCGGCGCAGATGCATGAGCGCCTCCTGATGACGGCCCATGCGATAGAGGGTCCAGCCCATGCTGTCGATGACGTAGTGATCGTCGGGCTTGAGCTCGTAGGCACGCTTCACGAGCTCGTAGGCCTCGGCGTAGCGATCGGTGCGATCCGCGAGGGTATAGCCGAGCGCGTTCAGCGCATCCGCGTTGTTCGGCTCGCGGGCCAGGATGGATCGCAGATCCCGCTCCAGTAGCTCGATGTTGTCCATCTTCTCGGCGAGCATGGCCCGGGAGTAGAGCAGATCGGTGTCCTGGGGATAGTCCGCGAGCGCGCCGTTGTAGACCTCCATCGCCTCGGCCAGGTCCTTGCGCTTGGTGAGGATCTCGGCCTCCGCGCGGTAGATGCGGATCGCCTGCTGGCTGTTGTCCGCGCGCAGGCCGTGCAGATGTGCCCGTGCCTGCACCAGTCGTCCGCTCTCGGCCAGCAGGACCGCAGCGCGGATCTGCGCGTTCAAGCGGTGCTCGCCGTCGCTCACTTTCCGATAGGCCGCCAACGCCGCCTCGATGTCTTCGCGGGACTCGGCGATCTGGCCAAGGTAGTAGTACGCAACGGGCATGCGCTCGCGCCGCGCGATCAACTCCTTGAACTGAACCTCCGCCTCCTGGGTGTGGTTGGTCTGCAGCAGCAGGAGGCCGTAGGCGTAACGCACGTCGGCATTGTCCGGCGCGCGCTTCGAGAGGCGAGCAAATTCATCGAGAGCTTCGTCGTACTGCTTCGTATCCACGAGCAGCCGCGCGTAGGTCAGCCGCACACGATCGGCGTCCGGTCGCCGTTCCAGGGCGCCGCTCAGGACGCCCAGGGCGGAATCGGTCTTGCCCTGGCGTTGCAGGAGACGCGCATAGATGATGAGGGTCTGCTGGTTGTCGGGGTCCAGCGCGAGAACTTTCTCGTAGACCTCCAGGGCGCGGTCGGTCTGACCCGCGCGGGCCAGGAGCTGAGCGTAAGCGGACTGCGCATACAGGTTGTCCGGGTAGGGCCCCACGAGACGGCCCATGACCTGCACGGCGACGGACTTGTCCCGCTCCCGCGCCAACATGTCGCCGATACGCGCGTACGCCTCGGCATCGCCGCCGGAGAAGTGGGGAATGGCCGCAGCCAGCTGGCGCACGGCCGTGTCGATCTCGCCGGCGCGCATGAGCAACGCCGCATACACCTGCCGGGCATCGGTGCTGTCTGGGGCAATCTGGGTCCACAGGCTCGCCGCCTCGAGGCCGCCTTCCTGGTCGCGGGCGAATACCGCGATGCGCACGGCACGTTCGGCGACCGCCGGATCCCGGGTCTCGCGGGCCACCTCCAGATAGTTCTCGAGGGAGAGATCCATCCGGCCGCGGCGGCCGGCAATCTCGGCGACCAGAAGCTTGTACAGGTTGTCCTCGGTGGAGGAAGCGGACGACTCCGCGGCGGCCGGGGCCCGAGCCGTGTCGACGGCAGGCGCCTCGGCGGCGGCCGGGGCCGCCTCTTCCACACTCGCCGGAGGCGTGGCGGGCGCCGCGCTGTCGGTGGCTGGCTGCATCCCGGCGCAGCCGCTGACGCCGAGACCGGCAGCGATGACAAGAGTGGACAGTGTGAGCCGCGGCGACTCTCTGAATTCGGTGATTCTCATCGGTAATCGAGGTTCCTGGCCGTGCCCCGGGGCGCCCGTAAATACTAGCTTAGACAGTCGAGGCGACGGGAACAGTGTCGGGGTTCGCGTCCCTGCCATGCCCCAACGGGGCCGGGGCGATGGTGGTCCCCGGCAGGGTAGGGGAAATACGGACTATAAACGTGGATAACGCGTGCGTAAACTACCGTGGCGGAAGGCTTTTCTCGCTGCGCAGGTAAGCGTGGGCCGGTGCCGCACCACATTTTTCGAGTAGTCAGACAGAAGCGCCAAATGACCCTCTTCGCCTGTGGAGTCAATCATCAGTCGGCGCCGATCGACATGCGAGAGCGGATCGTGTTCGGTCCGGAGGATCTGCCCCACGCGCTCGCGGAGCTGCACGGGTGCACGGGTGTCGAGGAGGCGGCCATCCTCTCCACCTGTAACCGGACGGATCTCTATCTCGGCCTGCAGGCGGGCTCCGACGACGCGGTCCGCAGCTGGTTCCAGGGCTACCACGGTCTCAGCAACCGGGAACCAG
>CBDTYP010000346.1:0-3551 GCA_965364645.1 uncultured Gammaproteobacteria bacterium
AAGCGAGTACCGGCGTCGAAGCAACGCCGTGAACGTCAGTCGGACCGATCGGTGCTGCCCCTGTAGAGGAAGGACCCGCGGAATGACACAACGACGCAAGGGCGAGATCTTCCGGGATCTACATACCGCCGACCGCATCTTCCTGATGCCCAACGCATGGAACGCGGGGAGTGCCGTCATGTTGGCGTCGGCGGGATTCTCCGCCATCGCCACGACCAGCGCGGGTCTCGCATTCTCCCGTGCCCTGCCCGACTACGAGGGCGTCTTCTCCAGGGACGCGGCACTCGAGGAGACGCGGCGGATCGTCGATGCCGTCGACGTGCCGGTCAGCGCGGACACGGAGGACTGTTACGGGCACGACCCCGCCGTCGTATCCGAGACCATCCGTCTGTTCGCCGAAGCGGGAGTGGTCGGCGCCAGCATCGAGGATTTCTCGGCGAGCTACAGCGACACGCTCTACGATCGGTTCCGAGCCGTCGAGCGGGTTCAGGCGGCTCGGGAGGCGGCGGATTCTCTGGATTTCCCATTCACGTTGACGGCCAGGGCGGAGTGTTACCTGATCGATCACCCAAATCCATTCGAGGAGTCCGTCATCCGCGCGAATCTGTATCGCGAGGCGGGCGCCGACTGCCTCTTCGTACCCGGAGTCCGCGACGAGAAGACCATCACCGAGCTTGCCGCCGAGATCGACGGGCCGATCAACGTCGTCATGGGCTTGATGGGAAATACATATACTGTCCCTGAATTAGAGTCGTTCGGGGTGCGGCGGATCAGCATCGGCGGGTCGTTGGCGCGGGCGACGTTCGGCCTGATCCGCAGGGCCGCCGAGGAGATGCGTGACGGCGGGACGTTCACGTTCGCGGAACAGCAGATTCCCGACGGGGATCTGTGCCGGTTGTTCGCGGGCAGACTCGACGACTAGCTCAGGCGTGCGTCGGCTCCCGATGTTTCGTTTCTCCGATCCAGTCCGCCTCGTCGTTACGGCGATCGTCTTGACTTCCCTGTTCGCGTTGCTCCTGATCGACGGGGCGGACGCCGACGTGCCCGATGCCGAACGTCACGAGGTCGAGCATCTCCTCGACTATCTGCGCTCCAGCGACTGCGCCATGGAACGCAATGGCAAGCGACACTCGAGTGCGGATGCGTTCGCCCACGTCAGGAAGAAGTATGATTACTTCCGAGGCCGGATCGATACTACCGAGGACTTCATCGAGTACTCGGCCACGAAGAGCACCATGAGCGGGTCCTACTACCGGGTCATCTGCCCGGGCGGTCCCCCGGTGCGCACCCGCGACTGGCTCCTGGACGAGTTGCGCAGATATCGGGGGTGAGCATGCGTATCGTGTCTGGGGGACAGACCGGTGCCGATCGCGGAGCTCTCGATGTGGCCCTCGAGCATGGCAAGACGCTGCTGCGCCTGGACCTCGACCGCGTGACAGAACTAAACGCGTCTTCGACGCTGCGCGCGTGGCTCGCCGAGCGGCGCCCTTCGGCCGACCCGCGGATCCCTCGAATACCCACGACTGAGAATCATGCCCCACTTCCCCGCGTTCGGGCGGGACGCCCGTGGCTACACTTATGAAATTCAGCCGATCCCATTCTTTACGGCGATGCCACACGAGGAAGGCAGCATGAGGAAGGAATTGTTTCTCGCCCTGGGGCTCCTGGTAGCCGCCGGCGCGGCCTCCGCCGGATCCATATACAAGTGCACCACGTCGGAAGGCGTCGTGTTCAGCCAGTCTCCCTGTGCACCGGATGCGGTCAAGCTGAAGTCCGGAAAGAAGAAATCGGCCCGGCAAGCAGACGACGGCCAGAGTAGCGCATCCGCCGGAGAGCTGGATATTCAACTCTTCGACGAGATCGGCGCCGAGTCCGCGTCGACTATCGTCGAGACCATCGGACAGCCGGCCGCGAAATACACCCACGACGGCACCGAGCACTGGCTCTACCCCAACGCCGTCAAGGTCAGCGAAGGCAGGCGGCTCTCACCGGAGCTGCTCCTGGACAACGGTCGGCACTTCCAGACCACGTGGATCCTTGAAGACGTCATGAAGAGGTCGGTGCAGGCCGCCAGGGGATTGACGGACTGGGATCAGCCTGCGAGCACGAGGGAGAAGTCGTTCTCCGTGGGCGACACCGTGGTCATGGGCAAGCGCAAGTCCGAGGTCGTCGGCAAGCTGGGTCAACCGGATGCCAAGCGCGTGTTCGACGGGCAGGAGATCTGGGAGTACAGGGAAGTGCCGTTCGCCGCCAACAACCCGCGGACCATGACGATCTACCTGACCTTCAACGGCGACATAGTGGCCAGTTCCGCCGGCAACTAGCCCGCTACCCTTCGCGTCCCCGTTGCGCCATGATAGGGCCTGGACCGGCAACGGCATCCAGCGGTTCCAGGCTTGTGAACATCCGGTTGAGACGCATCTACGAACCTCCGGGCCCGGAGGACGGTAAGCGCATATTGATTGATCGACTCTGGCCCCGGGGCCTGTCGAAGGCCCGGGCCGGCGTGGACTTCTGGGCGAAGGATATCGCACCGTCGTCGGAGCTCCGTCGCTGGTATCGGCACGAGGCCGACAAGTGGCCCGAGTTCAAGCGGCGTTACCACGCCGAGCTCGAAGCCAACCCTGAAGGTGTCGCAGCGCTCCTGTCCGAGATAGCGGACGCCGACGTGATGCTGCTCTTCGGGTCAAGAGAAGAGCGGCTGAACAACGCGGCCGCGCTCAAGGAGTACCTGGAGTCGCGGGCGCGGCAGCCTTAGAATACGGCGGATGTCGGGCATCGTAGTATCACCTCGTGCGGCGCGACTTCTTTCCGCTCTTCTGATTGCGGCGTTCCTCGCTGCCTGCAACACCTCCCCGACCGGCCGCAAACAGTTGCTCGTCTATCCCGAGGACCAGCTCGACGCCATGGGCGTGCAGGCATTCGAGGAGATGCGCTCCCAGCTCACGGTGGAAACCGACCCCGCCATCAACGACTACGTGCTCTGTGTCGCCGATGCCATCATCGACGAGCTCCCCGACAAGGGCACCGCCTGGGAGGTCGTCGTCTTCAAGGACGAAAACCCCAACGCCTTCGCTCTGCCCGGGGGGAAGATGGGCGTCTACACGGGCATGTTGAGTGTTGCGGAGAATCAGGATCAGCTCGCGTCGGTGCTCGGTCACGAAGTAGGCCACGTGCTGGCCCAGCACGGCAACGAGCGCGCTTCCCAGCAGCAGCTGACGAATGTCGCCCTCGCCGCGGCCGCCGGCTCGGGCTACGTGGATTCGGCCACCATGCAAGCGCTCGGTCTAGGGGCACAGATCGGCATCCTGCTGCCCTACAGCCGCACCCACGAGTCCGAGGCCGACATCATCGGGCTGGATCTCATGTCCGAGGCCGGCTTCGATCCCCGCGAGGCCGTGCAGCTGTGGAAGAACATGGAGAAGGCCGGGGGCGGAGCGCCGCCGGAGTTTCTGTCGACCCATCCCGCGAGCGGCACGCGCATCGACAACATGTTGAGCAAGATGGTCCCCTCGCTCGAGACTTACAACGACGCACGGGCGAAGGGGAGG
>CBDTYP010000347.1:0-3541 GCA_965364645.1 uncultured Gammaproteobacteria bacterium
GTAGGTTGGGCTGAGCGCAGCGAAGCCCAACATCCGACCTAGAGGCCGAGCACGTCCTGCATGTCGTAGATGCCGGGCTTCCTGCCCATGACCCAACCCGCCGCGCGCAGCGCGCCGTGGGCGAAGTTGAGGCGGCTGCCGGCGCGATGGGTGATCTCCACCCGCTCGCCGGTGCCCGCGAACATCACCGTGTGCTCGCCGACGATGTCGCCGGCGCGCACGGTCTCGAAGCCGATGGTCTCGCGATCCCGCTCACCCGTGTGACCCTCGCGGCCGTAGACCGCACACTTGGCGAGATCCCGCCCGAGCGCCGCCGCCACCACCTCGCCCATGCGCACAGCCGTCCCCGACGGGGCATCGACCTTGTGTCGGTGATGGGCTTCGATGATCTCCACGTCCACCGTATCACCCAGCGCCCGGGCCGCGACGTCGAGCAGCTTGAAACAGAGGTTGACGCCGACACTCATGTTGGGCGCGAGCACCATGGCGACGTGCTCGGCATCCTCCGCGATCCGCGCACGCTGCTCTCGTGTGAAGCCGGTTGTGCCGACCACCGCGTTCCTGCCGGCATCGCGGCAGGCGCGAATGTTCTCG
The DNA here is from genome assembly GCA_965364645.1 of uncultured Gammaproteobacteria bacterium. Taxonomy (GTDB): domain Bacteria; phylum Pseudomonadota; class Gammaproteobacteria; order HK1; family HK1; genus JAABYT01. Next base: position 595 of record CBDTYP010000347.1, read on the forward strand.
ACGCTGGCGTCGGCGATGGTGAAGTCGATGAGAACGTCGAAGGCGTCCCCGATTGCCTGTACCGAGTCGCCGATGGGGACGCCGATGTCGCCGACGCCCGCGAGCAGCCCCGCGTCCTGGCCGAGACACGGATTGCCGGGGGCCTCGACGGCGCCGCACAGCGTGACGCCCTCGAGATCAGCGCTCGCCTGAACGAGCGTCCGTCCCATGCGCCCCGCCGCACCGGTGATGGCGATACGGGTTGGAGTGCTCACGACGTGAGATTGTCGAAAAAGTTCTTCACGCTGTCCAGCCAGGTGGATGCGCGGGGATCATGGGTGCGCTTGCTCTCGCGGATCGCGTCGTCGAAGCCGCGCAACAGATCCTTCTGCTTGGCGGTCAGGTTGACCGGCGTCTCCACGGCGACCTTGCAGAGCAGATCCCCCGGCCCGCCGCCGCGCACCGGCCTGACGCCCTTGCCGCGCAGACGGAACAGCTTGTCGGTCTGGGTTTCGGAGGGGATCTTGAGACTCACCTTGCCGTCGAGGGTCGGCACCTCCAGCTCGCCGCCGAGGCTCGCCGTGACGAAGCTTATCGGCACCTCGCAGAACAGGTTGGCGCCATCGCGAACGAAGATGGGGTGCTCGCTCACGTTGACCTCGACATAGAGGTCCCCGGGCGGGCCACCGCGCTCGCCGCTCTGGCCTTCGCCGGTGAGGCGGATGCGATCGCCGGTGTCGACACCAGGTGGCACCTTCACCGACAGGGTCTTGTACTCCTGCACGCGCCCTTCGCCGCGGCAGGTCCTGCAGGGATCGGTGATGACCTTGCCGGTTCCCCGGCAGCGGGGACAGGTCTGCTGAATCGAGAAGAAGCCCTGCTGCATCCGCACCTGTCCCTGGCCGTTGCAGGTCCCGCAGCTGGCGGGGCTCGTGCCGGGGGTTGCGCCGGTCCCGGAGCAGTCCCCGCAGGGACTCGCGCTCGGCACGCGGATCTTCGAGGTTGTCCCCGCGACGGCCTCTTCCAGGGTCAGCGTGAGATCGTAACGCATGTCGGCGCCGCGATAGACGCGCTCGCCACCGCGCCCGCCGAACATGTCCCCGAATACTTCGTCGAATATGTCCCTGAAGCCGGCACCGCCAAAGCCGGCGCCGCCCTGGTTCTCGACGCCGGCGTGGCCGAACTGATCGAATGCGGCGCGCTTGCGGGGATCGGAGAGCACCTCGTAGGCCTCCTTGGCCTCCTTGAAGTGTGCCTCCGCTTCCTCGGAATCGGGATTGCGGTCGGGATGGTACTTCATCGCGAGGCGCCGATAGGCGCCCTTCAGCTCGTCGTCGCTCGCGTTGCGCGCGACGTCGAGTACTTCGTAATAATCCCGCTTCGCCATATTCTGGATTGCGAAATAATCTGGAATGCGAAAAAGGCGCGAGGCCCATGGGCCCCGCGCCGTTGTCGACCTGCGATCTACGAGGACAACTTACTTGTTGTCTTCGTTCACTTCCTCGAACTCGGCGTCGACGACATCGTCGCCACCGGCGCCCGCCTGGCCGCCGCCGGCATCGGGACCGCCCGGACCGTTCTGGCCGCCCTGGCCCGCCTGCTCGGAGGCCTGCGCCTCCTGAGTGTAGACGCGCTCCGCGACTTTGCCCGAGAGCTCCGCCAGGGTCTGGGTCTTCGCCTCGATGTCATCCTTGTCATCGGTCTTGATGGCTTCCTCGACCGCGGCGATGGCCGCCTCGATGTCAGTCTTCTCCTGTGCCTCGACCTTCTCGCCGAGCTCCGTGAGCGTCTTCTTCGTGGCGTGCACCAGGTTGTCCGCCTGGTTGCGCGCGTTCACGAGCTCGTGGAACTTCTTGTCCTCGTCGGCGTGTGCCTCGGCATCCTGGACCATGCGGTCGATCTCGTCGTCGGCGAGCCCGCTGGACGCGCGGATGACGATGGACTGCTCCTTGCCCGTGGCCTTGTCCTTGGCCGACACGTTGAGAATGCCGTTGGCGTCGATGTCGAAGGAGACCTCGATCTGCGGCATACCCCGCGGGGCGGTCGGAATGTCGGCCAGGTCGAATCGACCCAGGGACTTGTTGGCCGATGCCACGTCGCGCTCACCCTGGAGCACGTGCACGGTCACCGCACTCTGATTGTCCTCCGCCGTGGAGAAGACCTGCGACGCCTTGGTGGGGATCGTCGTGTTCTTCTCGATGAGCTTCGTCATGACGCCGCCGAGAGTCTCGATTCCGAGAGAGAGCGGTGTCACGTCCAGAAGCAGCACGTCCTTGACGTCGCCGGAGAGCACGCCCGCCTGGATAGCGGCGCCGACCGCGACGGCCTCGTCGGGATTCACGTCCTTGCGCGGCTCCTGACCGAAGATGTCCTGCACCATCTGCTGGACCTTGGGCATGCGCGTCTGGCCGCCCACCAGGATGACGTCGGAGATGTCCGAGCCGCTCAGGCCCGCGTCCTTCAACGCGACTCTGCAGGGCTCGACCGTGCGCTGCACGAGATCCTCGATGAGAGACTCGAGCTTCGCCCGGGTGAGCGTCATGTTCAGATGCTTCGGACCGCTCGCGTCCGCCGTCACGTAAGGCAGATTAATCTCGGTCTGCTGGCTCGAGGAGAGCTCGATCTTCGCCTTCTCCGCGGTCTCCTTGAGACGCTGCAGCGCCAGCGGATCGTTGTGCAGATCGATACCGGACTCCTTTTTGAACTCGTCGGCCACGTAGTCGATGATGCGCAGATCGAAGTCTTCACCGCCGAGGAACGTGTCGCCGTTGGTGGACAGCACCTCGAACTGGTGCTCACCGTCGACTTCCGCAATCTCGATGATGGAGATGTCGAAGGTGCCGCCGCCGAGATCGTAGACCGCGATCTTGGAGTCCCCGCGCCGCTTGTCCATGCCGTAGGCGAGCGCAGCCGCCGTCGGCTCGTTGATGATGCGCTTGACCTCGAGTCCGGCGATTCGCCCGGAGTC
>CBDTYP010000348.1:0-3536 GCA_965364645.1 uncultured Gammaproteobacteria bacterium
CAGGGAAGGGGATGGTCAGGTGGTGGTGCTGACCGGCGAGGCCGGCATCGGCAAATCCAGGATTGCCGAAACCCTGCTCGAGCGCACGGCCTCCGATCAACCGTTTCAGCTTCGCTATCAGTGCTCTCCCCATCATGCCAACAGCGAGCTGTTCCCGTTCGTCGATGCCTTTCAGCGCGCCGCGCGCTTCGAGGACTCGGATCCGCCGCAGATCAGGCTCGCGAAGCTCGAAGCGCTGCTGGCCAGGGGGAGCGACGACGTGGCCGATGTAATGCCGCTCTTCGCCGCGCTGCTGTCGGTGCCCGTCGGAGAGCGTTATCCGCGCCTCGACTTGAGTGCCGAGGCGCTGAAATCGAGGACCCTGGAGGCGCTGACCGAGCAGCTCGAGGGTCTCAGCAGGCAGCGGCCGGTGCTCGTCACCTTCGAGGACGCCCACTGGGCCGACCCGACGTCGCTCGAGCTCCTGACGATGGAGATCGAGCAATCGCGATCGAGCCGGGTCCTCATCCTGATCACGGCGCGTCCGGAGTTCTCGCCGCCCTGGTCCGACTATCTGCACATCACGACATTCAATCTCAATCGATTCAGCCGGAGTCTCGCGAATGCGATGGTGGCCAGAGTCGCGCGGGGCAAGTCGCTTCCGGACGAGGTCCGGGATCAGATCGTCGAGAAGACCGACGGGGTCCCGCTCTTCGTCGAGGAGCTGACCAAAACCGTGTTGGAGTCGGGGTGGCTGGAAGAGCGTGGCGAGAGTTATGAGCTTACCGGGCCGTTGCCGGGGCTGGCGATACCGTCCACGCTCAACGACTCGTTGATGGCGAGACTCGATCGCCTGGGGGCCACCAAGTCCGTCGCCCAGACGGCGTCGGCGATCGGGCGGGAGTTCTCCTACGATCTGCTCGTCGCCGTCTCACCTCTCGACCAGGATGTCCTGCGCGAAGCCCTCGACCAGCTGGTCGCGTCGGAGCTGATATTTCCTCACGGCCGAACCACTAAGAGCTACATATTCAAGCACGCGCTGGTCCTGGACGCGGCTTACGATTCGATGCTGCGCAAGCGCCGCCGGGAGTTGCACGGACACATCGCCGACGCGATCCAGGATGGATTTCCGGAGATCGTTGCCGCACAGCCCGAGGTGCTGGCGCACCATTTCGCCTGCGCCGGCCGGACCGACGAGGCGATTGCCTACTGGCTCCTCGCCGGACAACGGGCCACCGCACGTTCCGCGAACAGAGAGGCGGTCCGGCACCTGCAGATCGGGCTCGAAGCGTTGAATGAATTGCCGCCGTCGACCGAGCGCGACCGGCTCGAACTGTCCCTGCAGATCGCCATGACGACGCCGATGACCGCGATCTCCGGGTTCGCATCGGTGGAGAGCGAAAAGTCCTACGAGCGGGCGCAGGAGCTCTGCGACACTCTCGGCGAGACGGAGCAGCTCGTGACGGTCCTTCACGGACAATGGGTCAGGCACACGGTTTCGCTCGGTCATCGCGAGGCGATGAAGATCGCCGCAAAGCTTTTGGAAATGGGTGAGCGTCAGGATAACGAGACCGCTCTGATGATGGGGCACCGTCTGGTCGGTTGGAACGAGCTCTTTCGCGGACACCTGGAGGTCGTTGAACCCCATGTACGAGAGGCTCTTGGCATATACGATTCCGATCCGATCAAATATCGCGAGCTGCGACTTCGCAGTCATCATGATCCCCGTGTCGCGTCGTTATCGGCGCTCGCGATCCATCAGTGGCTGAGCGGATTCCCCGACAGGGCGGTCGAGGCACAGGAAGAGTGCATCGCCCATGCGCGCGATCTGGATCACGCGGCCAGCATGGCATACGCGCTCTTTCACGCAGGGTGCATACCGGCCGCATTGGGGAACGATCCCACCACCGTAAGGAGGCTGGGAAGCGAGCTGACGGAGCTGGCCACCGAACAGGAGCTCGCGACCTACACGACGAACGGCGTAATCATCATGGGATGGGTCACGGGCGCGATCGACGACCCCGCTACCGGCATCGCCAGGATGAAAGAGGGTTTCGAGATAGCGGGCACGAGGAGATTCAGATACTTCCTGTCCATATTCCTCGGGCTCTTCGCCAGGCTCAACATTCAGCTGGGCGACAGTCAGCAGGCGCTGCGGACCCTTACAGAAGCCAGAGACCTGGTCGATAATTCTGACGAACGTGTGTGGGATGCAGAGATCTATCGCTTGAAGGGCGACGCCCTCGGCGTATCGAAGGACGGTGACGGCGGGGCCGTTCAGGTCGAATACGAGCACGCGCTCCGCATCGCCGCGTCGGCGGGGTCGAAGTCACTCGAGCTGCGCGCTGCCACGAGTCTCGCCCGGCTGTGGGCACGGGAGGACAGAGTCGACGACGCGCGGGATTTGCTGGGACCCATCTACGAGTGGTTCACGGAAGGCTTCGACACACCGGATTTGAAAGAAGCCCGGTCGGTTCTTGAGGGCCTGGATTGATTCTCCGGATGTTGGGCTTCGCTGCGCTCAGCCCAACCTACAAGAGAAACGCAGCCCCCCGTAGGTTGGGCTGAGCGCAGCGAAGCCCAACATCCGAGTCTACAGAACACGATCGAGATCCGCGCACAGATCCTCCGGATCCTCTATACCCACCGAGAAGCGAAACACCCCATCACCCGCGAAGTCGCGGTACCGCCCCTCGGCCTCCGGCTCGAGCCTGAACGTCGACTCCATGAGCATCTCCGTCGGGATCCAATAGATCAGCGAGCGGTGATGACCGAGTGAGACCGCGTAGTGAATCACCTGCAGCCCATCGATCATCCGCTCCGCCACGGCCCTGCCATCGTCCCGGGTCTGGAACGTGAGCATGCCCGAGAAGTTGCGCATCTGGCGCCGGGCGAGATCGTGCTGGGGATGGGAGGGCAGGCCGGGATAGTAGACCCGCGTCACGGACTCGTGTCCTTCCAGGAACCGGGCGACCGCCGTCGCCGTCTCCTCGTGGGCCTTCATGCGCAGAGGGAACGTTGCCGCTCCCCGCAAGATGAGCCAGGCGTTGAAGGGCGACAGCACACCGCCGTAGTGCACCATCGCTTCCAGATTTAGCGCATCCAGATCCGCCGCGCGCCCGAGCACGGCGCCGCCCATGGCGTCGCCGTGTCCGCCGATGTACTTTGTGAGCGAGTGCACGACGAAGTCCGCGCCCAGCTCCAGCGGGCGGGTGGCCATCGGTGTCGCGAACGTCGAGTCCACCACGACGTCGTCGACGCCGCGCCCGTGGGCGAGCTCGGCGAGAGCCTCGATATCGCTCAGGCGCATGATGGGGTTCGCCGGCGTCTCGATCCAGAGCATCTTCGTCTTCGGTGTGATGGCCGCCGCCACCTGATCGCGATCCGACGTGTCCACCGGCGAGATGTCTATCCCCCAGCGCGGCAGACTGTCACGCACGAGCTCGGCGGTGCCGACGTAGTTCGTGTCCGACACGACCAGGTGATCGCCCTGGCTCAGGCGTCCCGCCATCAGGGCGTGGGAGGCGGCCATGCCCGATGCGAAGCACAGCGCCGCC
>CBDTYP010000349.1:0-3532 GCA_965364645.1 uncultured Gammaproteobacteria bacterium
GACGCCCGTGGCGAGGCTCGTCAGGGTCTTCATGGCCAGGTAGCGCTTGACGCTGTCGGTGACGGTCTGCAGGCGCAACAGCGCGTCGTCCGGGTCGTCCGCCACCCCGCGCAGCTTGACCGCGAAGCTCCCGGTCTCGAACAAGATGAACACGACTGTAAGGAAGATGAGGAACGCGTTGGTCAGCACGCTGCCGAAGCTGTTGAATATGTCCGCCGCCAGCCGCATCACCCGGCTGGCATCGATGAAGCCCCGGAGCTCCTTCGCCTCGAAGGGTACTCCGTGCCCGTTCAGCCAATTCTCCACGGTTGCCGTGTACTCGTTCAGCCGGGCGGTGTACTCGGGGAGGCTGTTGGAGAATCGGCCGAGGGACGATCCTACGACCCCGGCGAGGAAGACCCCGGCGGCAACGATGACGGCGAGAACCACGACCATGGCCGCGAGCCTCGGCAGCCCGAGCCTTTCCAGCCAGTCGAGCGCCGGCGCGCTGATGATGGCGATGAAGACCGCGAGCAGGAAGGGTACGACGATGTCCGCGCTGGCACGCATGCCCGCGACCACCACGACGAAGGCCGCCATGGCGACGAGGATGTTGGTAGGGGAGGCCTTGATCGAGGCGCTGGCCATGGGTGGCTCCTGTTCTATGGGCCCGTGTGCGGGCACGGCGCCGGATGCGGCGCTTGACGGGGGCGGACGGTAGCATGGATGCTCACGTAGTCCGGTAACGAGCGACATCCATGGCATTTTCCGACCTGCCTGCCATCGCCCTTGCGCAGATGGAGGTCATCCCGGGACGCCCCGACAAGAACGTGGGGCGCATGCTCGCGTTCATCGCAGACGCCCGGCAGGCAGGCGCCGAGGTGGTCGTCTTCTCCGAGATGTGCATCCCGGGCTATCTCATCGGCGACACCTGGGAGCTGGACGCTCTCGTGGAGGACTTCGCCGCCTGGAGCGAGACCATCCGCGACGCAAGCTCCGGCCTCACGGTCATATTCGGCAACGTGGTCGTCGACCGGGACGCCATAGGCGAGGACGGGCGCGCGCGGAAGTACAACGCGGTGCACGTCTGTCACGATGGCGCCGCGGTTGACCGCGACGGCGTGCCCCCGGGGCTGCCGGCGGGCGTCCACGCGAAGACGCTGCACCCGAATTACCGCTTCTTCGACGACGATCGGCACTTCTACTCCCTGCGCAATCTCGCTGAAAGCACCGGCCGGTCCGTGTACGACTGGATGGTGCCTTTCGAAGTCCCACGCCGCGGCGGCGGCAGCTTTCGCTTCGGCGTGCAGCTCTGTGAAGACATCTGGTGTCAGGATTATAGCTGCGAAGGCGACACGCTCGACACGCTGAGAGCCTATCACGGGCGCGGCGCCCAGGCGGTCTTCAACCTCTCTGCATCGCCGTGGACCTGGCAGAAGAACGACAAGCGCAACCGGACCGTCCGCGACGTGCTCGCCCGATCGCCGCTGCCTTTCTTCTACGTGAACAACGTGGGCGCACAGAACAATGGCAAGAACATCCTGGTGTTCGACGGCGACACGACCGCCTACGATGGCGACGGCACCATCCGCGCGCGGGCGGAGCACTGGCGCGAAGGGCTGCTTACCGTCGGCGGCGACACCTCCGCCGGCATCAGCGACGACCAGGACGAGATCGAGGCGGTCCACGATGCGCTGCTGACCGGCATCGCGCACCTCGACAGTACCCGCGGGCAGGAGAATCGCTACCTCATCGGCGTGAGCGGCGGCATCGACTCGAGCGTGGTGGTCTCACTGCTGGCCCGGGCATGCGGTCCGGAGCGGGTGTTCGCGGTCAACATGCCGACGCGCTTCAACGCGGACGTCACCCGGGACAACGCGCGAGTCCTGTGTGAGCGACTGGGGGTCGACTATCTCAGCTGTCCCATCGACGACCTCTACGAGCAGCTCGCCGCAAAGATCGGGTCGGCCCGTTTTCCTCGCAGCCAGGGGGACTACTCGCGCCTCGTGGACGAGAATCTGCAGGCGCGCATCCGCGGCGCCGATATCCTCGCGGGCCTCGCGGCGAAGCACGGGCTCATCTTCACCAACAACGGCAACAAGACAGAGGTGGCGCTCGGCTACGCGACCCTCTACGGCGACGTCAATGGCGCCATCGCGCCCATCGCGGATCTCTACAAGACGCAGGTCTTCGCGCTGGCGCGCTACCTGAACGAGCAGGTCTACGGCGAGGAGACCATCCCCGCCAACCTGTTGGACGGCAGCATCGTGCCGAGCGCGGAGCTCTCCGACGATCAGGACGTGACCAGAGGTCTCGGCGATCCCATCAAGTACGGATACCACGACGCGGTGCTGCGTCAGCTGATCGAATACCGGCGCCACCCGGCGGATCTCCTCGGCTGGTTCCTGGACGGCACGTTGCTGGACGTTCTGGAGTGGGACGACGCGGCGCGCTTCCGAGATTATTTTCCCGATGCGAAGACCTGGCTCGAGGATCTGGAGTGGGTCGCCCGGCTGCTGCGCATCAGTTACTTCAAGCGTATCCAGGCGCCGTCCATCATCGTCATGAGCAAGCGCGCCTTTGGATTCGATCTGCGCGAGAGTCAGATGCCGGACTATGTCCCGAAGAGCTACGAGGAACGCCGGAGCCGTGTCCTCGCGGCTTCCATCGACAAGGTGACCAAAGGACGATGAATGCGAAGGAAGAGTTCTCCGATGATGTCTCCGTCTCCATCGACGAGGCGATCCGGTCGAGGCACAGCGTGCGTTCCTATCTCGACCGGCCGGTGCCCCGTGGCACCGTCGAGCACATCCTCGACGTCGCCCGTTACGCGCCGAGCGGCACCAACACGCAGCCCTGGCTGGTCTACGTGCTGGGGGACGGGGCGAAGGAGGCACTCTGCGCCGAAATCCTCGCCGACTACGAGGCGAACCCGGAACGGGATGAGCGCGAGTTCGAGTACTATCCCACCGACTGGTTCGAGCCCTATCTCGGTCGGAGGCGCGCCTGTGGCTGGGGGCTCTACGGATCTCTCGGAATCGAACGCGGGCACAAGGACCGCATGCACGCCCAACGGGGGCGCAACTACACGTTCTTCGACGCCCCCGTCGGGCTGATATTCACCATCGATCGACGTCTCAACACCGGCAGCTGGATGGACATCGGCATGTTCCTGCAGAACGTCATGCTATCGGCCCGCGGCCAGGGGCTGCACACCTGCCCCCAGGCCGCGTTCGCCAACTACCACAGCGTCATCCGCCGGCACCTGCCGGTTCGCGACGAGGAGATCGTCGTCTGCGGCATGGCCATGGGCTACCGCGATCCGGAAGCCCCGGAGAACATCTGGCGCACCGACCGGGCGCCAGTATCGAGCTTCACGCGCTGGGTCGGCTTCTGATGTTCCGATCTGCGCACGTGTGTCACCTCGCTCTTGTAGGTTGGTGCTGAGCGCAGCGAAGCCCAACAGCCGACGCTGGATGTTGGGCTTCGCTGCGCTCAGCCCAACCTACGAATCCCAAACCCAACCTACGATCTCCTTTAATGCCGCTGGTTC
>CBDTYP010000350.1:0-3523 GCA_965364645.1 uncultured Gammaproteobacteria bacterium
CGAGACCGGCAAGCCTTGCAGTTGACATGGTCGACATCCGAGCTGGCGGCGCGCGATATCGCGCGGAGGTCGGATTCTAGCCGCTTTGGGTATCGCCTGCACGCTGGACACGGGAATGTTCGGTATGATGTCCGGCAAGTTTCAGGAGAGAGACGGACCATGGCTGTCGGCGATCCAAGAAAGGCACCGGGGAAGTTCACCCGCCGGGAGTTCGAGCGCCGGGTCGAGCGTGCCTGCCGCCTGATGACCCGGGAGAAGCTCGACGGCTTGCTGGTGACTTCGGAAACCAACGTCGAGTATCTGTCCGGTTTCACCACGCAGTTCGCCTGGAACACGCCCGCGCGGCCCTGGTACTTCCTGCTTCACCGGAATGGCCGCGGCGTCGCGGTGATTCCGGAGATCGGTGAGAGCAACTGGCGGGATACCTCCTGGGTCGAAGACATCCGGACCTGGCCGTCGCCGCGCCCGGAGAACGAAGGGCTGGATCTGGTGACGGCCGCGATTCAGCGTATGCGCCGCCGTTTCGGCCGCATCGGCGTCGAGCTGGGCGCGGAGTCGCGCCTCGGCATGCCGGCGGCGGACTTCCTCCGCCTGAGACGGATGATCCGCCCCGTGCGCATGATTGACGGGGCTCCCCTGATGACCGAGCTGCGCCTGGTGAAATCGTCCGCCGAGGTCGCCCGTATTCGCCACATCTGCGCGATCGCATCGAGCACCTTCGACGCGCTCCCGGATTTCTTCCGGGTCGGGGATACCGAGAGCCAGCTCGTGCGCAAGTTTCAGTCGGATATCCTGTTGCGCGGCGCGGACAAGACACCCTACACCGCCATCGGCTCGGGGCGCGGCGGGTACACAAGCATCATCGCGGGGCCGACGGAGCGGCGCATCCGAGACGGCGACGTGTTCCTCATCGACACGGGTTCGCGTTTCGGGGGATATTTCTGCGACTTCGATCGAAACTACGCCGTCGGCAGGGTCGGCGATCAGGTGCGCCGGGTCCACGAGTTGCTGTACCGCGCCACCGATGCGGGTATCGCGGCGGCACGGCCGGGCAACACGGCCGCGGATGTGTTCGCGGCCCAGGCGAAGGTCCTCGAGGATGCCGGCATCGAGCTCGGCAACGTCGGCCGATTCGGACACGGACTCGGCAAGATTCTGACGGAGCCTCCGTCCAACAAACCCGGAGACTCGACCGTGCTGGAGCCCGGGGTAGTATTGACTATTGAACCCAACGCGCTTTACGGAAAAGGGAAGGTGCTCGTCCATGAAGAGAACATCGTGGTCACCCGGGGCGGTGCGGAGCTGCTGTCGCGCCGCGCCCCGCGGGAGATGGTCGTCATTGATGCCTAGATCGGTGAGCGATATTCGGATTCACTCCGCGCGCCGGGCAATCCTGGCAGCAACACTCGCCATAGTCCTCGCGGGCTGCGGGTCGACTAACGAGATCGAGCGGCCGCCGAGCTACGTCGGGGACGTCGCCGAGGCGCATCTCGACGAGATATACCTCGCCGCGCCGGGCGGCAAGCAAGTTCCGTTCATGGAAGTATTCAAGGGCTTCGAGCCCGAGACGAGCTACTTTACTACGCCGCTCCCCTTTCGCAAGATTGCCGTGGCCGACATCGTCTATGCGGCCGCGAAGCCGGTCGCCGAATACTATGATGCCAAGGCCAACAACAACGGCTATCTCGAGGGGCCGGAGCTCCTGGTCCTCTATATCCGTGAGAGCGCCATCGGCCTCGGGCAGGAAGTCGAGTACCTCGGGGTCAACCCCCGCTTCGACGCGCTCGCCACCACCGCCGCAGAAACCGGCGGGTTCATGAAGTTCGTGAAGGCCAACAAGGGCCGGATGACCGAGGCCACTCAGAAGATGTTCAAGGATATCGAGCAGATCGGCCTCGATCGGCGGACCCGCGGCGGCGGCGGCGGCGGCTCGGGCGGTGGCGGCGGGCGCTGATGGCGCGGGCGCGGCCGGGAAGGCATTAGAATCGCCTTCCCTGGCGCGTCTCCATCCCTGTTGTTATAGAAACACTCGAAACTCGGTTGCGCCTCAGCTGGCAGAAGCTTTGGAGGCCACCCGGATCCGCTCTTCCTGGATGCGCCGGTAGACCTCGTCTCGGTGAACGGAGAGCTCCCTGGGAGCGTCGATTCCGATCTTGACCTGGCCCCGGGCCACGCCGAGGACGGTGACGGTCACGGAGTCACCGAGGTGAATGGATTCGCCCATCTTTCTGCTGAGAATCAACATGACTCCTCCGAGGAATTCACAGTGGGTGAGGTGGGCCCGGGAAAAAGCATTCCCGGCTCAGCCCGCCTCGTTCTCGTCACCGGATTCGATCCGGTGTTTCTCGACGCCGACACGGACCGTGTCGACACGCAATCCGTCGCCGATCTGAAGCAGCTTGGTCCTGGCCAGATCGGGATCGCTCACCTGGAGGGCCTCCAGCGCCTGGTCGACGAGCGCCTTCGTCTCGGACAGGGGCAGGTCGACGCGGGTATATGCGAGGGGAACGTCGAGAGAGCCGAGGGCGGCGATGATCGCCTCGTGGTCGCTCATGTCGATCTCACCTCGCAGATCGGCGAGTCTCGCCTGCACCGTGTTCCCGGGATCTCCGTCGCCGAGCACTCGGACTTCCGAGTGAACGAGGATGTAGTCCGCGACCGGATCACTCTCCCGATAATCTCCCGAAGCACCGGGGCCGATCTTCCCGCGGAGAGACTGGGCCACGGTGATACCCTTTCTGGCCTCCTCCGAGTTCTTCTTGTCGATCTCTCCGAGCGCTGCCCGTAGATTGCTGAGCGCGCCGCGCCCGTAGGCTGCGTTGATCGCCCATCTCTCGGGAAGCTTGTGGTCCTCGACGACGCGTACGTTGTCGACCGGGTCGGTTGAACGACCGATCGACGCAGCGCTTCCGACGATAAGCGCACCGACAGCCAACGTTGCAACCAGGCCGGCGATGAGTCGCTTTCGTTGCTTCGCCATGACGTCGTTCCTGTCTGAGAGGATGGTGGATTCGGCGAGCCGGGGCTCTTCGAACGTCTGGCGGGAATGATAGGAGCCCGGCCCTTACCTGCCGGTGGCCGCGGCATTACATTCTGGACATGGAGATCGAGCGAGCGTCGCGCAGTCCTACTTCGCCACGTCGCTAGCCGGCGGGCACCCGGGCGGCGAGTCTGTGATAGATAGGCAGGACCAACACGGAAGCGATCAGCAGAGCGGTCGCGAACTGGAACGTCGTCGCGATATCCCCGCTGAGGCCCGCCATCCACCCGGCGATCATCGGCCCAACGGTCGCGCACAGATAGAACACGGTGAAGAAGATCCCCATTCCGACCGCCCGCGCACCGGGCGGGAGAATTAGCGCCGGCAGGCTCATCATCGCGCCAACGGCAACGCCGGAAAACACGCCCATGGCGATGACGTTCAGCAACACTTGGTCAGTCCACGAACCGACGAACACAAAGACCGCGAAGCCCAGGTTGCCCGCGACGAGGATCAGGCTCCGCCGGCCGGTCCAGTCGATGA
>CBDTYP010000351.1:0-3522 GCA_965364645.1 uncultured Gammaproteobacteria bacterium
TCACCGCCATCGATCCGCGGGAAGTCCCCCTGGGAAAGATGTCCGTCGCAGCCGGCGGCGCGGTATTGAAGTGGTTCGGCCAAGCCCTCGATTTCGCCAACGACGGCACCGTGGACGGCATCTGCTTCATGCCCTTCAACAAGGAGGCCATGCACCGGGCGGGACTCGATGCGGAGGACGAGCTGCAGTGGGCGAAAAAACGTCTTGGATGCACCGGCCGCGCGAGCGACTTCAACGTCATCGACGGCATGTGGAACGCGCGGGTCACCTCCCACGTGCCGCTCCGTGAGGTGGCCGATCTACTCACCGTGGATACCATCGTCGAGGCCATCGCGCTCGCCGACCGCACCCTGAAAGAGGCCGGCTTCACCGCGCCGCGCATCGCGGTCGCGGCGATCAATCCCCACGCCGGCGACGGCGGTCAGATCGGGCGCGAGGAGATCGACGTCATCGCCCCTGCCGTTGCCCGCGCGCAGGCGCGACAGATCCGCGCGGACGGCCCATTCCCCTCTGACACGCTCTATATCAAGGTGCGCGACAAGCAGTACGACTGCGCCGTCAGCATGTACCACGACCAGGGTCAGATCGCGATAAAGCTGCTCGGCTTCCACATGGGCGTCTCGGTCCTCGGCGGTCTGCCCTTCCCCGTTGCCACCCCCGCCCACGGCACCGCATTCGACATCGCCGGCACCAACACGGCCCGCCTCGAGCCCGCCCGGCGCGCGTTTCTCATGGTCTGCGCCATGGCCGAGAATCGTCTGCAGGCAAACGATCAATAGAAAGTGAATCCCGTCCCCAGCGTAATCGACTGATAGCGCATGTCGCCGGTCTCGCCGAACGCGTAGTTCAGAAACGGCGTCACCGCGAAGCCGTCGCCGATCGGGAAATCGTAACCGACACCGAGCGTCGTGCCCCAACCGTCGAGGGAGTTGGTTTCACCGCGTGCGCCCTGCGCCCACTGGCGCGCCCAGCCACCACCAACCTTGGCGAACAGGTTCAGGTCACGCACCGGATAGAACCTGCCGATCGCGAATACCTGCATGAGACCCTCGCCCTTCGTGGGGTCATCCCAGTCGGTCGCCTCCTGGTTCCAGCCGCTGAACTCGACACCGACGAGCGCCTGAGGATGCACGACGTAACCCAGCTTGAATCCCAGGTACACGTTCGTGTCCTCGTCCTCGAACGCGCCAGCGGTGCGCGAGACCCGCCCCGCGCCGATGTCGACGCCGCCCCAGAGTCCCGAGCGTTCGCTTTCCTCCGAGAATGCGGATTCAGTAGAGACGAGTAGCAAGACCGCGGCAATCGCCGTTCCCGAGAGCCAGGTGTTCATAGTGTCCGTCCCCGATGGATTCCGAGGAGACAAGATGAGGTATGGGACCTGGCAGGGAGGTTGCGGGGGGGTTACGGGTGGCTTACAGGTTCGATGTTGGGCTTCGCTTCGCTCAGCGCCAACCTACAAGATCCAACCAGACTCTCGAGATAACGTTAAACGAAGGGTCCCCCCCTCCCTCCATGGGAGGGGGGACAGGGGGGAGGGTGAAAAAGAGGAGCCGATCGGACGTCCCCTTTTCTATAACCCCTTTCCTCGATCGGTTGGCGGAGAGGGAGGGATTCGAACCCTCGGTACGCTATTAACGTACACACACTTTCCAGGCGTGCTCCTTCAACCGCTCGGACACCTCTCCGGGGCCGCCGAGATTATATGAGATGCGCCAGGCAGGCAATGCAGGCAATCAGAGGGCGCCGTGCTCCGTGAGGAGTGCCTGGAGGGCCTCGGCGATGAGGGCATAGCCCGCGGCATTGGGGTGGACGTGGTCGGATTTGTAGCGGTTGTCCCCGAGGACATCCGCCAGTATGTCGTCCTCGATGGGGACGCCCATGTCGTCGGCGACTTCCTCGTAGAAATCCGCCGGACTCAGGAAGAGCCCGATGTTGGGCACGGCGATCATGACGACGGGGATGCTGCGTTCCCGGGCGAGGCTCACCATTTTGCGGAGATTGGCCACGGTGGTCGCGGTGGGCCGTTTGCGCAGGATGTCGTTGCCGCCGTGACAGAGAATCAGGAGTCCGGGCTGGTGGCGGTCGAGCAGGCCGGTCAGACGGCGGAGCCCCCTGTCGGTCTCCTCCCCCGGGACGCCGGCGTTGACGACCTGGCGTCCTGTACGCTCGGCGAGCACCGCAGGATAGCTCTGATAGTCCCGGGCGCCGGTCCCGTAGGTCAGGCTGTTGCCGAAGGCGAGGATGACGGCGTCGGGAGCGAGGGCCGGGAGGTTCGAGGCGTCGTCAGAGCACGCCGTCAAAGCGAGCAGCACTGTAGGAGCGAGCTTGCTCGCGAAGGAGGCCCAATTCGCGAGCAAGCTCGCTCCTACAGAAGACTGGGCGGTGCTCAGATGAGATCCTTGACCGCGTCCCGCTCGCCCTCGAGCTCCGCCATGGTGGCGTCCATCTTTCCGCGGCTGAAGTCGTCGATGGCGAGATCCTGGACGATGGAGTACTGGCCGTTGGCGATGGTGACCGGGAACGAGTACATGAGCCCTTTCGCGATCCCGTAGCTGCCGTCGCTCGGCACCGCCATGCTCACCCAGTCCCCGTCGGCCGTGCCGCCGATCCAGTCACGCATGTGGCTCATGCCCGCGTAGGCCGCCGATGCGGCGCTCGAATGCCCGCGCGCCTCGATGACCTCGGCGCCGCGCTTCTGCACCCGCGGAATGAACTCGTCGGCAACCCAGGCGCTGTCAACGAGCTCGGTCGCCCGCTCGCCGCCTACCGTCGCGTGATTGATGTCCGGGTACTGGGTCGCCGAGTGGTTACCCCAGATAGTGATGCGCTTGATGTCGGCAACCGCCGCGCCGGTCTTCGCCGCCAGCTGGCTCATGGCGCGGTTGTGATCGAGGCGCGTCATGGCAGTGAACTGGGACGGGTCCAGATCCGGTGCGTTGTTCATGGCGATCAGCGCGTTGGTGTTCGCCGGGTTGCCGATCACCAGCACCTTGACGTCACGCCGCGCGCCTTCGTTCAGGGCCTGGCCCTGGGGTTTGAAGATCTTGCCGTTCTCGGTCAGGAGATCGCCACGCTCCATGCCCTTGCCGCGGGGCTTCGAACCCACCAGGAGTCCATAGCCGACACCGTCGAAGGCTACTCCGGCGTCGTCGGTGACGACGATGTCATTCACCAGCGGATAGGCGCAATCATTGATCTCCATTACGACGCCTTCCAGCGCCTTCAGCGCCGGCGTGATCTCGAGCAGCTGCAGCACGACCGGCTGATCGGCCCCCAGCATTTCGCCGGACGCGATACGAAACAGCAGCGAGTAGGCGATCTGGCCCGCGGCGCCGGTGACGGCAACACGTACCGGTTCTTTCATCGGTTTCTCCTTGGAATCGAAATTGAAAAATTCGATTGCGCCTAGCTGCGATCCACCATGGGCACGTAGTCGCGCTTCGCGGCGCCGATGTAGAGCTGCTGCGGGCGGCCGATACGCTGATCCTCGTCGACCATCATCTCCAGCCACTGGGAGATCCA
>CBDTYP010000352.1:0-3497 GCA_965364645.1 uncultured Gammaproteobacteria bacterium
ATCTGGACCTCTTTGCCGCTGCCTACCTGAGCATGAGCACGAAGATCGATGGCGGAGTGTGCAGGCGATCTGATGGACGTCAGCAGAGGTCAGAAGGGAAGATCATCATCCAGGCAATTGATGGCGGCCGAGCCGGGCGGGCGCGGAGGGGGATTGTGCTCGAGGTAGCGAGTGATGTCCGAGGCGTAGACGCGCCAGATGGCCGAGATGATGTCACCGAGGAAGTCTGCGATGATCAGCGCCTGTTCGGGGGACCAGCAGGTGGGAATCTCGACGGCTGTAGGATGGCAGGGGTCGTGGTTCATGGGGTTCCTCCAGAGGAGCGCTTGGCGTTGGAGCGGGCAGCCCGCGGTGTGGAGGGCGGCTGGAAGACGTCGAGAAAGAGGGACTCGTCGAGTCTGGGGAGATTCCGTTGGGCCGCGGTGCACAGGAGTTCATCGGCCATGTTCATCAGGACGCGATAGTTTCCGACGGCGTGCTCGGCGAGGATACGTTTGAGTTCGTCTGTCATCAGAGAGGTGTTGCCAGCGACGTCGAGGAGATGGTCGAGACACGCGCACAGCTGGGGTGGCTCGGCGATGTCGAGTGTGAGGCGCCTGCGAATGCGGGATCCGAGGGGCAAGAGGTCGTGGCGTCGGAATCGCGGGGGAAGTCGCTGATCGCCAGCGAAAATGACGCAGAGCAGGGAGCGAGAATCAAATCGCTCCGAGGCCAGGATTCTCAGTTCATTGAAGACGGGTGAGGGCATCTCCTGGGCCTCGTCGATGAGCAGGACGGGCCTGGTGAGGGTGGTCGATATATGCTCGGACCAGCGTTTGCGCAGAGCTTTGAAGCCGCCCCAGCGGTTGAGCGGGGTGAGGGAGACGCCGAAGAGGTCGCCGAGTTCGCGGTAGAAATCGCCGACGCCGCTCTGGGGGTGGTCGATGGAGCCGACGGTGACATCGCGCATGAGGCCGAGGCGGTGGGCGATGAGTCGCAAGGCCACGCTCTTGCCGGTGCCGGGCTCGCCGGTGATGAGTCCGAAGCCACCGTCGGCGACGGCGAACTGGATGCGCCGAATGAAGCCGTCGAGGTCGTCGGTGGCGTGCAGGGCTTCGACCGGGACGTCCGGTCGGAAGGGGTTGAAGGCGATGCCGTAGAGGGCGAGTAGTGGATGTTTCATGAGTCGTTCTCCTCGGGGTATGGGGTGGATTTGTCGGTCATGGGCAGGTAGGCGGGCGGCAAACCCGTGGCCGCGTAGTCCTGCATGAGCAGTTGCAGATGTGGAGCGATGCCAGCAGGCTCGTGATTCGGCCCCGACTCTGTGGACGGTTTGCGCTCATCCGGGCTATGGATGACCCGTCGGCGACCGTCGGCGTTCCGTCGCTTGTCGAGAGGATAGAGGGGACACAGGATGGTTCCCGTGCGTGCATCGATCAGGTCGATGCACGAGAGGTCCCAGCGGGCGAAATGCACCGTAGGGCGTCGCAGGGCCCGGTAGCGGTTTGGTATCTCGAACCGGATGCCGCCCACACTGATGGTGCCGTCGCTGCTGCGCTGGGTGCGGGTCTCCTGGGTGCGAAACGCTTGCCGTAGGGTCTGCATGTCCGGCGATGAACGAACGACGCTCGGGGCACTCTGTGCGACCTCGAGGGGCGTGGCGGACAGTTCGGAGTGTAGATTTCGGTGATATTCCAGCTCGACCCAGGCCTGGGTCGCTTGGTTGAGCAGGGCCAATGTCAGGACCTTCTCGGCCTCCAGCATGGGCAGGAGCCGGTTGTCGATCCGGTTCCAGAATGCCTCGGCCTTGGCGTTCGTCTCGGGCGTGTAGGGCAGCGTGGTCTGGTGGACGATTCCCAACCGGGCCAGCCCCTCGGTGGTCTCGGCCGCGACCATCGCGCTGCCGTTGTCGGTCATCAACGCACGCGGGAGCCCACGTTTGAGGATGGCCTGGGCGAGGCCGTGGGTGAAGGTCTCGGCCGTCTGGGCCAGGTACCATTGCAGATGACAGCACAGGCGCGAGCGATCGTCGAGAAACGCCAGCAGGTAGCACGGCTGCCACGTCCCTGCCTGTGTGAGGACATGGCGTGGGCCCTGGTGGAAGTCGCTGTGCCACAGTCCGTGGACATGTTCGATCTCATAGCTGCGCACCTCGCGCTTCTCGCGCACGGCCGCTCGTGCCGCGCGGCTCTTGCGCTTGCGTCGCTGCTTGTCGAGCCCGCTCTGTTTCATGTAGCGGACGATGGTCGACCGCGACGGCACCCGTCCCAGCTCCGGCTTGCTCAGGGCCAGAGCCAGAAGATTGTCGTAGTGCAGCTGGTAGCTCCAGCTCGGATGTGCTTGATGCTGGGCGTACAGCGCCTGCTGCAGTGCCGAGGAGATCGATGGATGTGTTCCAGCGTGCTCCGGGACCTTGCGCATGAGCGCTCGGAGCGGATTCTCGGGATGATTCCTGGCCTTGTAGTACCAGCGCTCGATCGTCGATGCGGCGAAGCGAATTGGCCTTCCGGTACCTGGATGCAGATAGTCCTTGCTGGCCAGACGGTCGAGTTCTTCTTGCAGCGCCCCGGGCCTGGGTGGCGAGGCCAGCAAGGGGCCAACGATGGCAAAGCGGAGCCTGGCCCAGTCCTGGGCCGAGGCAGACTGTGTGGTCATGATGCACCTCTCTTGTCTTGCGAGCGACCGGAATCGGTCCTCACGGGGTTCAAATGTCTCGACACACAATCTAGCCGGGTGGCTGGAATCTGACCACGGAGGGCTCCTGCCATCCTCTGCGGATCTCATCCGTCCATCACGAAACCTCGCATCATGGGCCAACCAAGAGCAGCCGGAGGCCTGATATCAGGACCTCTGCGTGACTCCCTTGGAAGCGCTCGAGCAGTGAGGCTGGCAGCCTGTTTTCATCCACTGGCTTGTCGAGCCGTGCTCGGATTTCTCGCCACCTCGATGTCTCCACCAGCTGCTTGGCGAAGTACGCTCGCCACCGTCGCCTCGTCCGGGTCGGCACCTCGCCCGCATCGACCTCGTTCCAGCCGGCACAGGCCATGAGCACCGCCGCGGCCACGTACACCCGACGCCCCATGAATCGCACCGAGGGCGGCGTCGCACGTCGGCGACAGCCCGGAGACGCACAGCAGAAGCTGAACCGGCGGGCCACGTATATCTCGCAGTCATCGGGCACGCCTCGGGGTTTGCGGACATAGTCCGACCGGTGCAGCCGGCCCCCACAGCGGCAGTCGCGCGCTCGGGTCTGCTCGGCGATCTGGCAGTCGAGCCACTGGAGTTGTTGGAAGAATTTCTCGGCGCTGATTCCCAGGATGTGCCACATTGGTCTCCTTCGCTGTTTCGCGACTTCGGAGACCGCCCCCTCGGAGTGCTTGTGTCAAGTTTTCTGAGGGGGCCTTTGTACCTTCCATCGAATCCCGCGCTCAGAAACGCAGGGTTCTCCAGCAGATCGTCTGCTTATGCTCAACCAAACCATCGAGAACAACTATGCCACTGGCAGAAGCACGGTCACC
>CBDTYP010000353.1:0-3473 GCA_965364645.1 uncultured Gammaproteobacteria bacterium
CCCCATCCTGACCTACGAGAGTCCGGCGCCGGCCCAGGCCCTGGGGACAATCGAAGCCGCCGGCATCGAAGACGGGCGCGCCCGCTTTCGGCAGCTCTTCTGCCGCAGCTTCGACGCCATCGGCGCGCCGGAAGGCGGCAAGCCCACATGCGGCGACTACCTGCACCGGCTGGTCGACGAGCCCGCCGGGGGGGCGCAGCCGACGGACGCGCCCCTGCCGCTCGCATCCGTGCGCTTCATCGTCGTGCCGGGATTCATGGGTGACGCCACGCCGAGCGGCATGCGCGCGCTCGGCACGGGAATCGATCGCCTCGCCGGCAAGGGCTATCGCATCGAGTACGTCAAGGTGAGCGGCGGCGGTGGAGGCGGCTACAACGCCGAGCAGATTGCGGCGTTCTTCCGGGAGCGCAGCTTCTCCGAGCAGGAGAAGCTGGTGCTCGTCGGCTACTCGAAGGGCACCATCGATATCCTGCACTTCCTGGTGGACCATCCGGATGTCGCCCGCCACGTGGACGCCCTGGTGAGCTACGCCGGCGCGGTCAACGGCTCGGCGCTGGCGGAGGTCTTTCCTCAGATTCTGATCGACACCGCTATCGTGCTCGGCGGCAGCGATCCGGGAGACAGCGCGGGTTTCCACGCACTCAAGCCCTCGGTGCAGATGTCCTGGCTCGCCGCGAATCCGCTGCCGGCCCACATCAAGTATTTCTCACTCGTGTCCTACACCGACCGGGAGAACGTCTCCGGCGTTCTGACCGACGGCTATGATCGGCTGTCCCAGATAAATCCCAAAAACGACGGGCAGTTGATCTTCTACGACCAGGTTCTGCCGCGGAGTACACTGCTCGGCTACGTCAACGGCGATCACTGGGCGGTCGCGCTCGCTTTTTCCGAGAAGTCTCCCACGATGGCGTCGACCGTGGTAAACAGGAATGTCTTCCCCAGGGAAGCGCTGCTGGAGGCCGTGCTCCTCTACGTCCGCGAGAATCTCTGAAAATCAGGCGGGCACGGCCTGCAGCTCTTGTTCGACGAAGTAGCGGGCCATCTCGAACTGGTCGTTCCCCCAGAGGACCCGGTCCCCGACGACGATGGTCGGTACACCGAACACGCCGATGGCCATTGCCGCCTCGGTAGCGTCGCTGAGCTTCTGATCGAGATCGGGGCTCTGCACCCTGGCGAGGCATGAGTCGGCGTCGAGCCCGGCTTGCGCGAAGAGACGGTGCACCACCGAGGGCTCCGACACGTCGTCTCCGTCGACCCAACGTGCCCGGTAGGCGGGGTAGTGGTACTCGCGGAATCGCTGTTCCTCCGCGGCGACGATGGCGCCTTTGAGGAGCAGGGCGGTATCGGTGCGTACCAGCGCATCCGAATCGCCGAATTCGACGCCGCAGCATTCTGCCCAGTTGCGGCGGAGCTGTTCGTAGTAGCGCGCCTTGCGGGGCCCGTAGGTGCGCTCGCCCGCGGGCTCCGGCCCTACCATGGGCTCCTTCATCTGCTTGAGATAGACGGGCCGGAAGTCGATGGTCACGCCGAGATCGGCGAAGAAGGCCTCCGCCCGGGCGCTGCCGATGTATGCCCACGGGCAGGTGTAGTCGTAAAAGAGCGGAATGTTCATCGTCGTTCTCCGGGTCGATTGGCGGTCACGTTATCAAACGCCGTCATTGATTGCATCGAATCACCATGGAGTCGCCGATCACGGGCACCTCGTAGATATTGGTGGTAGCGGTCGGGGCGCCTCCGTCGGGCTCGCTGACGATCTGGTAGCCGTTCTCGCCGCACAACCTGGCGGCCTTCTCGTAGCACGCATTCCAACGGAGCTCCGACTGATCGCAGTACAGGACGAAGGCTCCCGATTCATCCCGTGTATACTCCTTGGACGAGCCGCCGCATCCCGTAAGGGCGAGCAGCAGGGGGGCGCCAACGGTGAAGAGGAAGAATCTTCTGAAGCTCGGCATCGCCGGCACGGTCGTCACGGCGGTCTGCTGCTTCACGCCGGCGCTCGTCGTGTTGCTCGGGGCCGTGGGCCTGTCCGCCTGGCTCGGATGGCTGGACGCGGTGCTCATCCCGCTGTTGGTCGTGTTTGTCGCGATCACCGCCTTCGCTGCCATGGGCATGGTCAGCGCCGCCCGCCACGGGAGAAGCCACGGGAAAAGTGATAATGAATCAATCCACTGATCTCACTTTGCAGTCGACGATTACCTGTCCCGACTGTGGTCATCGACGCGAAGAGACCATGCCGACGGACTCCTGCACCTATTATTATGAGTGCCAGGGCTGCAAGTCGCTTCTGAAGCCGCTGTCCGGGGACTGCTGCGTATTCTGCTCCTACGGGACCGTGCCGTGTCCGCCGATTCAGGCGGGCAAGTGCTGCTGAGCCACCGTTCCCGCGCTCAGGGTTTCATGGGCCGATCCCGTTCGTGATCGACGATGCACAGGAAGCCGAAGGGCTCCCTGGTCTCGTTGTGCAGCTGATGGACTTCCAGCGGGTGCAGGTAGACGACATCCATCGGCTCGAGTGTGACACGCTCGTTGCCCATGGTGAGGAGTCCCGTGCCCCGGGCGCCGATCACGATGTGGGTGTGCAGATGCTTCTCGAGACTCGTGAACCCGCCGGGCTCCACCTCGAAGTAGCGTAGATCGCAACGGGTCTGCTCGCCGAACTTGCCCACCAGCTCGACGCGGCGCACCCCCTTGAAGGCCATGTCGTCGGCATCCTTGTAGGGTGTGCTCTCCCGGCTCGACCACTGGAAGCCGTCCTGGAACGCGAGGTGGCGAATCACGGCCTCGGCGAGCGTGTCGGGAGACGCGTCCGAGTACACGGGCGCCTCCAGGCGTTCATCGAAGTGTCGGCGGACGCGATCGAGAAACGTCGAGGTGCTCGCGCGCAGCTGATCGGAATGTCCGATCAGCGCACCGCCGATGAGAAACACGGCGTCCGCCCCGTAGTCGGCGGCCATGGCGTCCAGGTTGTCGAGATGCATGCCGCCGGCGGGGCAGGGCCATGCCGGGAGTAGATCCCCGAGCGGCGCGCGCAGCCGCTCGCCGATGCGGGCGCAATCCTCTGCACGGAAGGCGAAGCGACCGCCCACGTTCGGGAAGATGGAGATGTCGGCGCCGATGAGCCGGAAGAGGGTGCCGAGGAGCACGCCGTGGTCGATGCCGCTGGTGTCGCCGTTGGTGTAGCTGCCGGTGAGCGCGGGGTGGGCCATCAGCAGCAGTCCGTACTCCGAGGCCAGCGCCCGCGCGGTATCCAGACCCATGATCATCGGGCACGCCAGCACGCCGGGGGCGCCCAGCCAGTGGACGAACTCGAAGTAGCGCTCCAGCCGATCCGCCGGCGCCGCCACGTGGGGCAGGTAGAGGCAGCGCCGCCCGGTCGACTCGTTGGCGTCGGCGACCGCCCGGTGGCAGGCCTCGACCCGCCGCTTGAACGCTTCGAAGTCGTCATCGACGAGATTCTGATCGTCCTTGACGAT
>CBDTYP010000354.1:0-3461 GCA_965364645.1 uncultured Gammaproteobacteria bacterium
CCGAGCCCGGGGCCATGCGTCAGTGGGGACGCCATGCGACGGCGTTCGTCGGCACGCGACACTTCGACGATCCGGATCTGTTGGAACGTTACTTCGTTTGGGTGGATTGAATCGTCGGATGTTGGGCTTCGCTGCGCTCAGCCCAACCTACATGATCGGGATGGTCGAATACGCCGTAGGTTGGGCTGAGCGCAGCGAAGCCCAACATCCTGAACCAAAATCACCCGCCGACATTCGACCCGGACGACATGCGGTTGATCGCGTTGTGCTTGGCGCGGATGAACGACAGGTGCGGCACATAGATCAGGTCGGCGACCTTGCGTACCAGGTGGTCTTCGTACTTGTCGATTTCGCCGTCGGCCAGGGCGACGTGCCACAGCAGCTCGACGATGTGTTCCTTCTGCTTCGGATCGAAGTGACGATTGATGAGGCGGGTGAACTCGTAGAGCGAGGTCGCCGCGTCCGCCTCCTGCTCGGCGAGGGTCAGCATCTCCTCGGTCTCGGAGGGCGCGAGCTCGAAGGCGCGTCCCAGCGCCTGGGCCACGGCGGCGCGCTCGACGCCCTTCACGTCGTGATCCGCCCGGGTCATCTCGATGAGCAGCGCGGCGGTCGCCAGCTGATAGGCATGCTCCTGCTCGGCCGGGCTCGCGGCCGACGTCGCTGCCGTCACGTTGGCGTCGAAGAAGCGCTTTATGGACGAGAACATGGGGCAACAGCATACCCCGGCAGCTCACTGCCCGTAAATTTTCGAGTCCGGGTTGAAGGCCAGCCATGCGAAGGCGAAGTGCACGCCGCCGGGCGCGGGCTCGAGCCGCCGCCCGGACAGCGGCCCGTCGATGCCGGCGCCGAACAGATTCCAGCGCGTGCCGGACTCCTCGTCGACGATGTTTCCGTCCTTCAGCACGAATCGCATGGACTTCCCGTCCAGGCGACGGTCGTAGGCCGTCGCCGACGGCACCTCCCTCGAATCGGCGATGACCGAGCCGTCCAGAGCCGAGAGGGTGCCCTGGCGGCTGAACACAACGACCGGCATGCCCTCAACCTCGTCGTTGATGACGGGCTCCGCGGCGAAGGCCGAGAAGGGATAGAGCTTGTGGGACTCGCCGATACTGACATTGAGCACGCGCTCCATGGGCGGCAGCCGCTTGTCAATCGGATCGAAGAACAGGAAGGGCTGATCATCGATGCTGTCGTAGCCGCGATAGGGGTTGTTGCCGTAGGCCCTGTGGTGGCCCGTGCGCCGTGAGAGCACCGGGGCGTCGGGATAGGCATCCCGGAAGTCTTCGAAGGCGACGATGGCGGCGGGGACCCTTTCGAGAACCGTTCCCGCCTTCTTGCCGACGATGGCCTGGCCGGTGAACTGTTGCCACCAGCTCTCGCTCTGGCGGTCATACATGACCAGGTCGCTCTTGCGCAGTCGGCCGGTGGTGCCGAAATCCAGAATCTCTCCGTTGCTGCGCCGATCGAAGACTATGGTCGCGTTACAGAGCGGGCAGAAGGTCACCGACACCGGCACGCCGCCGACGCTGTCGTTGACGATCTCGTGCCAGGTGAGTATCTGGATGGGGTAGGCCTTCGTCTCGCCGCCGGCACTCACCACGACCACAGGCTCGCGGGGGTTCAGCCATTCCGACGCGTCGGCGACGGAGTCGAACTCCGGTGCGTCGATGGGAGGGATGCCGTCCTTCGGCGGGCCGCCGGACATGATCTCGTCGAGATCCACCAAAGTGTTCTCGAAGTCGGTGTTCGGCCACTCCAGCGACATCGGTAGCTGGGCGTAGACGAGATCCTTGGCGAACCACCAGCCGATGGCCACCAGCACGGTGATCCGGATGAGCCTGGCGGGCCAGGCCTTCGATAAGAGTAACTGGGTCATGGTGTCGTTCCCGTGAGGATATCCTCAACCAGTATTGACCGGTCCCCGCCTCGAATGTTTCCACCGGGGGCCGACCCGGGTCTGGTCTATTGTGCCTTCTCGTGCTGTTGGAGCATTCGTTCGTACTCGGCGATGCGGGCCGAGTGGCTGGCAACCCGGCCGCTGTCACGCCCGCGCAGATCCGCGAGATCACGCCTGGCCCGGTCCAGATCCCCGAGCGCGATCCGGTAGCGCAGCGCCAGCAGGCCGGCCTCCAGACGCTCGGGCTCGAGTCGCGATGCCAGGTCGAGGTGCTCGAGCGCATCCCGGCGCCGTCCCGCCGCCGCCAGGAGCCTGGCCGTGTGGGTGTGGAGCAGCCAGTTGTTGCCGCGGGCCCCGGGGCCTCGCTCGGCGCCGAGCGCGCGGTGCAGCGCTTCGGCGATGCGGGCGCGGTCGAGCACCGCGCATTCGTCCCGCTCGACTGCCTCGGTCAGCCACGCGACGGTATTCAACGTATAGAAGTCGTCCGTCGCCGGCGCCTCCCCGAGGCGTCCGTATACGGAAGAGGGCGGTGTCTCGCCGGCCAGGCAGTACGCGGACAAAGCGTGGACCGCGAGGGCGAGGTGCGCCGTCCCCGGCTGGGCAGCTGCGTGATTCAGATGGGTCAGCGCGTCCGCGAGCTGTCCGCGGCCCGCATACAGGTTCGCGAGCCCGGTGTTCACCCGCGTCGAATCGGGATAGTGGCTGAGCGCCGCCAGCAGCATGCGCTCCCAGGACTGCCATACGAGCACCCGGTGATAAGTGATGGCGCCGAAGGCGAGGGGCACGAGCAGCAGCGCGCCAGCCATGAGCCGGCGCATGCGCGCCCGGGCAACCAGCAGGTAGGCGCCGTAGCCGAGGGAGAAGAAGATGCCGACACTCGGCAGGTAGTTGCGGTGCTCGAAGTAGAGCTCCAGGGGCACCAGCGTCGATTCCGCCAGGTGCGCGGCGAGGAAGAACCAGGCCCCGAACAGCAGGACGCCGGCCCGCGTGCCCCGGCTGAGCCACCCGGCGACGAGCACGGCGAGCCACGCGACGCCTGCGAGCAGGGTCGTCGCGGGGGCCAGGAGCCCGACGGACTTCGAGTAGTCGTCGTGGTAGATGCCGAACGGGGTCGCGCCGGGCAGGAGCAGCAAATTGGCGAGATAGTCGAAGAGAATGCGCCACTCGGTCAGCAGGCGCTCCCAGGGGGTGAAGGGCCGGGCGGCGTAGTTGAAGAATATCGCCTCCGGCGCCGCCGCGGCGACGACGACGCCGACCACGACGGCGGCGGCCAGGGAAGCGGCGAGGACGAGCCGCGGCCTGCGCGCCTCGCCGCCCGGGAAGAAGAAGAGCTCCACGACCGCCATCAGAATCGGGACGAGGACGCCGTTCTCCTTGCTCAGGATCGCCAGCGGCCAGAAGACGCCCAGGCCGAGTGCGACGAGGCGGAAGCCCCCGGCGCGATCGGCGGCGATGCGCTCGCGACCGTGAACATAGGAGAGGAGGGCGGCGAGGGTGAAGAGCGTGACGAGCTCCGCCATGCGCTGGGTGACGTACAGCACCGTGCTGACGAGCAGCGGCGCGA